>JAIEDQ010000001.1 GCA_029067895.1 Oscillospiraceae bacterium
ACGTTGGATTTAGCGGCATAAGCCGTAACAGAGCAGACTTGGACAATGCAAAAAACACAAAAGATAAATATTACAGTCACATAATATTTTTTCATAGCGATCACCGTTTTTTCAAATTATTTTCCGCCGTTTACAAAGCCGCTAACCGAATATGTACCTGTTTTTTTGCCATTTTCATAAACGTCATATGTTGTCGCGTTTTTATCACTGCAAACTAAAGTATAATTTTTTGTACCCTTAGTTGTTGGACTTTGCACAAATAGCTTTAATTCTTTTGAGTTGCTGTCATCATATCCGTAACAAAGCATAGCATGTTTTGTTGTTACACTGCCTACGGTATGTTCACCGGCAAGAATTACAGGCTTACCAACTTTAATCTTTGTAACCATCGCCGAATAAGTCTTTGCACTACCGGTATAACCTTTATACATTTCAGTGCTGCGTGTTATATTCAGAAAGTGATTGAGAGCATTTGCCATATCATTAACGTCACCGGCTTTGTCAGAATCTTCTCCATGAATATACGTCATAATAGCAGTCTGAGTTACAGGATAGGTCTCTTTGGTTGCCTTTTTAATTGCATTCTGCTCTGTAGCAGACATACTGTTATATTTGTAATTTATAAGCGCCTCTGTACAAGCAGCCCAACACCCATTATCATACTCCTGCGTTTTTACAGTTATATCTAATGTTTTTTCAGTTGATACGGCATAAGGCGTAACAGCTTTTGTATGAACTTTTCCATTAGAAATATCATACAATTTATCCGATTCATATGGAGAAGAATATGTAAACGTATCACGTTTAAGCGCAGAAGAAAGAGCCTTGGATAATGAAGCTTCGCTTAAATTTGATGTTTTTTTGAAGTCAAATCTGACTCGTGAGGTATTCGGGATTTAATATACGCATTGCTTTCCATACTGTTTGAACTTGTTTTAATTGTCATTGTAATTACTTCCTTTCAAATATTGATATACAGATATTTTGTCAAATTCAGTTAATTGTTATCATAATTAATTCCATTAACTTTTATTGACAATAAAATTATACACCAATATCACGTATATGTCAAGTAATTACAGATATTTTTTATGTTCTACATTACCATTCCCGCAATTTTCCACTCTCCGTCAAGCTTTATCAGGGACATGGTGTACTCAACCTCGTAATCGTTGACCCGATAGCCTATGTTGACATGGTAGTCGAACTCTATGTGCAGCGTGAAATGCTCCTCGTCGTACATCACAATATCCGAGAAAACAACGTTGTCGTAGGTTGTGGTGTGGTCGCGGTACCAGTCGTGGTGGAAGTCCTTTATCCGGCGGTAAAGCTCCGAGTCCGAAATAAGATACTTTTTCAGCGGCTCAAAGGACGTGTCCTGCGTTATGTACATGGCGTAGGCAAGAGCGGATTCCTCAGCCGCCGCCTTTATTTCCGCAAGCTGCTCCTCGGTGGGTTCGGGAAGCGCCCGCAGGACTTTCTTCTCTTCCGCAAGGACAAGCTCATTTCCGTTTTCGCCGTACACCTGAACTTCCGGCTCGCTGATAAATATTGCTCCCGTATCGTACACGGTGAACCGCGGTATCAGGCTCTTGTCGTCCAGATCGTCGAAGTCGTGTACCGTATACTCTTCCGCGGAAACAAACTCGCCTGACAAAATTTCTCCGTTTGCCCGAACTTCCGCGCGTTCGGGGACGACAACCTTTACCGAGTGGGTTTTCACAAAAAGCTGGTCGTTAAGGTCGGCGGAGCTATAGTCCCAATAGTCGCCGTTTTTGAAAAGGGTGTACTCAGCAAATTTGGTGTTTCCCAGCCACACGTCGTACAGCACCGAGCCGTCCTCCAGCGTCCTGCCCTTTATCATTTTTGCGGAGGTGTAGTCGTTGCCGAAAACGTCAAGCATATAGGTCATGTAATCCTCGCGGCGGTTGAAGCGGTCGTACTCAATGCACTTTTCGTCCAGTATAACGTCGATCTGGTTGAGACGGAATTTCTCGGAGAGATTTTCCTCGGCGTGTCTGATGTGTCCCGCTTCGTACAGCTCAAGCTGCTCCCATGTGAATTTCCAGACAAGGGTGGACAGAAACATCAGCACGGTAAAAAAGCCCAGCAGAAATATCGGGTAAATGTGCCTTTTCTTCTTTGGTTTAGCCTTATCGGTCTTAGCGGGAGTTTCCGCAAAATGCTCGGCAGTATAGCTCATTGCTCCGCGCCTCCTTCCGCAGCTGTTTTTTCGGGAAGCACCACAAACGCCGAGGGAAGCTTTCTCGGACCGTATACCGAAGCGGACACGTTGATTATCTCGCCGTTGTAGTACATTACCGTGGACGAGCCGCCGTCAAGGTTTGCGGCGTTTACCGCGCCGTATTCTTCAAGAATGTTTATGCAGTCCTCGTATGTAGCGCCGATACTTGTAGCCTGTCTGCCGTCAATTGTCAGCAGAAGCACGCTTCCGTCGGCAGTCTGACCTATGCAGGTGCGGGGGTTGAGACCTCCGCCCGTTCCCGCCACGTCGGAGCGTTTGCCGTTTACAATAAACACCGGACCGAAAGAACAAGCGTCGCGGATATTTTTCTCCAGAGCCTGCTGTGCGGACATCCAGCCAACGATAAGCTTGTCGTCCTTGTCGAAGCCAACTACTATGGACGAACCGCCGTCGTACAAAAGCTTGCCGTCCTTGATGATTATGCCGAGAGGCTCGCCGCCGTTGCCAACGCCGCCCACGTCGATAAAGCCGCCCGCGTTTATTCCCGCAACGCCGCCCTCGTTCTCCACAAGCTTGGATATCTGCACGCCCTCGCCGTTGGCTCCCAGAACGGGAGGAACAGCCATTACCACACGCGACGGGTCACGGACTATCATAAGCTTGCCCTTGTAGGTGGACGCTGCAATGTCGATTATTTCCAAAGGCTCACGCTCGCTGTCCGCGGCTATCTCCTCGGCGGTGGGAATGACGATAAGGGACTCGTCCGTTACTTCAAGGGTGTCCACGGTGGAATTCCGCGCCTGTATCGCCTTTATTTCCTCGTCTGAGAAAAACATTGCGGGGACGAATTTCAGCGCGCTTGTTTCCATCATTGTCACCACGAACAAGTCCGAAGCCAGCGGAGACGGTCCCTTGCAGAAAATGTAGGATACCCCCACAAGCATTATCACCGCCGCAAGAAGTATCACCCCTACAAGGGCGAAAAAGCGTCCGAGAATCATTCCTATTACACGAAATACCTTTGCGGCAGTAGATGCACCGCTCATAAAAAATTACCCCTTTTTTTCAGCACTTTTTTTAAATACCCAGTTCTGCTGTATCTTAAAGCTTAGCAGGAACAGTATGCAGTCCACGGGAAGCTTTATCAGCACCGTATTCTCCTGTCCGAATATCAGCGACAAGCCGTACACTCCCCCGTAGGAAGCCGCCGTCTGAATTATGCACAGGATATAGTATTTCACAATGGTCTTTTTCGGATTTTCCGACGACCTGAACACCGCCTTGCTGTTCACGGTGTAATTGAACAGCGAGGAAACGATACGCGCAAACACCGTTGACAGCGCGATACGGAGCTTTCCGCCGAGCCCCCCAAGCAGTACCGAAAGCAGCCAGTACAGTCCTAAATCAATAGCGGACGCCGCAAGGGACGAGGAAATATATCCCAAAATATTTTTATAAATGGCAATGGAATCCTTTATCGGATTAAAGTGGGACTGCTTGTTGTCCTCTATGTAAATGGTTTTTATTGGAACTTCTTTTATGGGAATATCAAGTGTTTTTGTTTCGAGCAGCATATTTGTCTCGTAGTCGAAACGCTCGCCATTTATACCCACGAACTTAGGTATGATATCGTTTCCCATTGCCCGCAGACCCGTCTGTGTGTCGCCGACGGAAAGTCCGCAGAAAAGCTTGAAAAAGCGGGAGGTGGTCTTGTTTCCGAAGCGGCTTCTTGGCGGAACGTTGGGGTCTGAAAAGTCCCGCGAACCCAGCACCAGACAGCCGGGATTTTCCGAAAGGCAGTCGCAGCAGGCGCACACGTCATCAATATCGTGCTGGTCGTCGCCGTCCACGAAAACAATGCCGTCCATGGTGTCAGAGTAGACGTTCATGTAGTGGTTCATGGCGGTTTTCATGCCCCTGCCCTTGCCGAAGTTTATGCAGTGGGTAAGAACGTCGCAGCCGTACTCCTCACGCAGTCTTAAAAAAAGCTCGTCAGTTTTGCTGCCGTCGTTTACGGCAATTATTTTTTTGAAGCCGCGATCCCTGAGCTTTCCCGCGATACTGAGTATACGCTCGTCGGGATCAAGCGACGGAATGACTGCGCAGTAGTTGTACATATTATGAGCCTCCTGACCTTTTGCGTTTGACATTGCATATTATACACCTTTATTCCCGTAATTGCAACGGTTTTTAGTTTACAGTTAAATTACAATCTACAGGCAAATATTACATTATTTTTAAATTTTGGAATCAAAATAATTCGGCGCGGCTCACTGTTTTCCGCAAATCAAAAGGGACGGCGTTTGCCGTCCCTTTTGATTGCAAATATGTGACCCGGTAAAGGAGGAGGTTATTTATCTCATTCGCCGAGAAACATGACTGTACAGAGGCCTTTGCGCTGCTCCTCGGTAGGAAGTTTTAAAATACCCTTGTTAAGCAGGTACTCCATAATATGAGTGTGCAGTGCGCAGGCGGCGTTCTGGTCGTAGTAGCGTATCTGCTCGTGCATATGCTCGGGCT
>JAIEDQ010000010.1:0-20766 GCA_029067895.1 Oscillospiraceae bacterium
TCCTTGCGGCGCAGGCGGCGCAGGTCATGCCCGATATTTTAAAGGTTTTTTTCATAGAAAAATCTTCCTTTTCAGATAAAAAATGTAAACTATACTAATATTGTACACATTAAACGTTAACAAATACACAAATACATATGACTATTATATAAATTAAGTATCTCTCCGCAAAATTAAAAATATGCGTTACACAAAAAGCTCGCATTCCTTTCTCTCGGAGCAGGTCTTTTTCAGCGCGAGAGCCGCGGCGGAGACCATGACCTTGCTGACGCTCCTTGCGGCGTGAGGACACCCTGTTACGCAGCGCATACAGGAAATGCACTTTTTGGGATCGGCAGTACTAACGTTTTCCGCGCTTATTGCTTTAGCGGGACACTTTTGTGCGCAGACTCCGCACTTTACGCAGGACTGATTTGCTTTCGGAGTAAGTCCCCCGCCCCCAGCCTTTTTGTATGGACGGTTTCCCGCAAGCTTCAGACCGCCGTCCTCTTTTGCATTTTGAAGCTTTTCAAGCACGGCTTTGGAAAACTCTTTCAGCTTTTTGACGTCCTCGGCGTCGGGTCTGCCCGCGGCGTATTTATGTACTATCGAATGCTCCGCCACCGCCGCTATTGCCGCGCTTATCTTGAAGCCGCATTCCTTTGCAATGTCCTCCATTTCGACGAGAGTATCCTCATAGGCGCGGTTGCCGTACACGCACAGAAGCACGCACCCTGCTCCGCCGCCCTGTATCTTCTTCAGTCTTTCCGCCGCCAAAGCGGGAACGCGTCCCCCGTAGGACGGCATTGCTATAAGCGCGATATCCCCGCTGTCAAAGGAATATTCCGAAAAGTCCTTTTGGGGGTCGCTGAGGTCGATTGTTTCGATGCTTCCGCTCCATTCCTCCGTTACGGCTTTTGCCGCCTTTAACGTTCCTCCCGTGGGACTGAAAACTATCTGAACATACCGCATTTCGGCTGCTCCTCCTTGATGTAAAATTTAGAATTACATCTATATTATAACACGTCTTTACCCCAATGTCAAGTCCTGTTAGAAAAATTTGCAAGGTGCGGACGCGCCTGCAATAATCGGAATACTACATTGACAAACGGCAAAAAATGTGTATAATATAAGTATGTATAAACATATTTTTGTTAATTCTTGTAAACGCTGAAGTAAGCGTTTGTGTAACCGTGTACGCAGGTGATTATTTGAAAAAGATATTTATGCTTCTTGAAAAAATAAAGGAACGGCTTAATATTTCCGATAAGCAGTGGCAAGAGCTGATACGGTTTATAAAATTTTGCTTTGTCGGAGTTTCCAATACGGCTATTTCGCTGGGGATATATTACATCTTTATCATTTCCGACCCAAAGCTTTATATCATAGGAAACATTGTCGGCTTTGTAGTCAGCGTGCTTAATTCATATTTCTGGAACAGCAGATTTGTCTTTAAGAAAACCGATGAAAAAGCCAAAACGCTTTTCAAAACCTTTGCGGCATACGGAAGCAATCTGTTTATTGGTACGGCAATCCTTTATATATTTGTAGATGTAATCAAAATTTCTGAGTTCATAGCGCCGCTGCTCGGCTTGTTTATAACAGTTCCGCTCAACTACTTTATTAATAAGAACTGGGCGATGAAATAATGCCGATAGGAGCTTATGCATACTTAAATAGGAGGTTTTCCTGCTGTGAAAAAAATATCTGTCCTGATCCCGTGTTATAATGAAGAGGAGAATGTTGTCCCTCTCAGCGAGGCTGTTATCGGTCAGTTTAACGAGTTCCTGAGCGGGTACGATTACGAGATAGTTTTTATCGACAACAATTCGACGGACAGCACCCGTCAGAAGCTTATCGGTCTTTGCGAAAAAAACAAGAAGATAAAAGCGATATTCAATGCCCGCAATTTCGGGCAGTTCAACTCGCCTTATTACGGTATCCTCCAGACTACGGGGGACTGCACGATATCAATGTGCGCCGATTTTCAGGATCCTGTAGAGCTTATCCCCAGACTTGTTCATGAGTGGGAGCAGGGATATAAAATAGTTTGCCCGATAAAGGCGAAGAGCCGCGAAAATCCCGTCATGCGGTTTTGCAGGACATGCTACTATAAGCTTATCAAGAAATTATCGGATGTTGAACAGATAGAGCATTTTACGGGAACGGGTCTTTATGACAAGGATTTTGTGGACGTCCTCCGCAGGCTTAACGACCCTACGCCGTTTTTGAGGGGCATCGTTGCGGAGCTTGGCTTTAAGCGCAAGGAAATTACATACGAACAGCAGAAAAGGCGTGCTGGCAAAACCAGCAATAACTGGTATACTCTTTACGACGCGGCAATGCTGAGCTTTACGGCGTACACAAAGGTCGGAATGAGGGTATGCACCATTGCGGGCTTTATTATTTCAATGATAAGCATGGTCATTGCCTTTGCGTACCTTATATTAAAGCTTATAAACTGGGACAGCTTTGCTTTGGGCAACGCGCCGACCCTTATCGGAGTTTTTGTACTCGGCGGCATACAGCTTATTTTTATAGGACTGCTGGGAGAATACATAATGAGCATTAACCAGAGGATAATGAACAGACCGCTTGTTATAGAAGAGAGACGTATAAATTTTGACTGTGATGAAAGCGGCGGATCGAAAGAATAAAATTTTGGGGGAGAACGATATGAAAATTTCATATAACCGTATCAGATCTGCCGCAGTAATATACGTGGCTGTTCCGATTTTTATTTTCTTTTTCGGATGGCTTTCAGCTTTATGGGCGGCAGTATTTTCCGCGCTGCTTGCGGCGGCTTGCTTTTTCTTTTGGAAAAGCTCCAGAAATCGGGACGGCGAAAAAACATATGCCGTTGTGTCAAAAAAAGCACTGATAATTATTGGTGCGGTCGCTTTGGCGTGGTGCTTTCTTGCGGGACACGGAGGGTTTATTCATCAATCAAATGATAATGCGATAAGGAATGCGATCTTTCGCGATATGATAAAAATGCCATGGCCCGTAGTGTATTCAGACGGCTCAATGCTGTCCTATTATATTGCGCATTGGATGCCTCCCGCGCTGGCGGGTAAAATATTTTACACCGTTTCGGGTTCGGTGTCGGCAGGCTATGCGGCAGGAAATGTCTTTTTGCTGCTATGGAGCAGCATAGGAGTGTTTCTTTCGCTGCTGCTGGTGGTCATTCTCACGTTCTCAAAGAAAAGACCGCATATTTTGCTGGCTGTTTTTATGTTTATTTTTTTCAGCGGGATCGACTCGGTAGGAACTGTTATAACAGGCAATATGCATGGCGATTGTCATTTGGAATGGTGGGCAATTTATATTCAGTTCAGTTCATTTACCACCTGTCTGTTTTGGGTATATAATCAAACGATAGCGATATGGCTCGTTACACTCTGTATACTAAACGAACGCAGCATTAAGAATTTTGCGTTTCTCGGACTGCTTGCGCTGCCGTTCGGACCGCTGCCGTTTATCGGAATAGTTATTATGTGTGTGATAAAGGCAGCCGTTATAATCGTCAGAGCGATACGCAAAGGCAGGTTTGCGGCGGCAGTGAAAACTATATGTTCATTTCAGAATATTTTGGCGTGTGTTTCGGTGCTTCCGGTGTATTATTTGTATTATTTTTCAAATGCTATTGCTTCGGATAATGCTTATTATGAAGACGGAAAAAAATATGTTGGCTTTCGTATAAATGACGCTTGGACATCGGCAATATCCGACGGAAGATCTGCGGATGTTGTTGTGCTGCTCTTATTGTTTGTACTTTTCCTTATATTGGAGGCAGGGATATATGCGGCTTTGATTTTGATAAGCAATAAAATAAAGGGCAAAAAAACGGCTCCCGAATTTATCGGCGCATTGATAATGCTTATGTTTGTGATCATGTTTCAGCTCGGAGGAGACAGCGATTTGACTATGAGGGCTTCAATACCGTCTATTGTTTATCTTGCGGTTGAATTTATAAAAGCATTTATTGACAGTGTTCCGTCAAAGGGCGAGATACATAGCCTTGATGAGCTTGTGAGAAAAAAAACATGGTTTTTTGTTTCATCATTTATGTTTTTTTTAGGCGTAATGACTCCCGTTTCCGAGTTTTACCGTGAGATACGCAACACAGTTACAAATGCTCAGACAGTATACGATCTTGAGGAAACGGAATCCATGGACGAGATAGAGGTAAAAAATAATTTTATTGCAAGAAATTACACGGAATCGGACTTCTATAAATACATATGCAAAAAATAATTTCAAGGGAATGATTTTATAATATGAAAGCTGTATTGCTGGCGGGAGGATACGGAACCCGAATTTCCGAGGAGTCGAGCTTAAAGCCGAAGCCTATGATAGAGATCGGCGGAAAGCCTATTTTATGGCATATTATGAAGGAATATTACCATTACGGCATTAACGAGTTTATCATCTGCGCGGGCTATAAGCAGCATATGATAAAAGAATGGTTCGCGGATTATTTTCTCCATAACAGCGACGTTACGTTTGACTTTACAAGCGGTACGGAGCAGACCACTATACACAGTCAGCACTGCGAACCGTGGAAGGTCACTATAGTTGATACCGGTCTTAAAACCATGACGGGCGGAAGAATAAAGCGGGTGCGCAGGTATATCGGGGACGAGCCGTTTATGATGACATACGGCGACGGCGTGTGCGACGTTGATATAAAAAAGCTTGCGGAGTTTCACGCTTCCCACGGAAAGATCGCTACTCTTACGGCGGTCACGCTTGAACAGCAAAAGGGTGTGCTTGACGTCGGCGGAGACAACGCGGTGCGCTCTTTCCGTGAAAAAAACCTTAGCGACGGCGCGCTTATAAACGCAGGGTATATGGTTTTAAATCCCGAAATTTTTGATTATATCGAGGGCGACGAAACAGTATTTGAAAAAGAACCCCTTGAAAAGCTTGCGGAAGAGGGACAGCTTATGTCATATATGCACAAGGGCTTCTGGCAGTGCATGGATACAAAGCGTGAAATGAATATGCTTGAAAAGCTTCTGACGCTTGGACAGGCGCCTTGGAAAAAATGGGAGGACTGACGGGTGAAAAATAGTTTTGATTTGTCCTTTTACAAGGGCAGACGGGTTTTTATAACGGGTCACACCGGCTTTAAGGGAAGCTGGCTTTGCAGATACCTTTTAAATGCGGGCGCTGATGTGACGGGCTATGCTCTTGCTCCCTCAAAGCCCTCGCTGTTTGATATTGCGGATCTTGCCGCAAATATGGTTTCCGTAGTCGGAGACATACGGGATATAAAAAGTCTCAAATCCGCTTTTGAAAAAGCAAAGCCTGAGATAGTCTTTCATCTTGCGGCTCAGCCTATTGTTAAGGAAAGCTATAAAAATCCCGCTTATACCTACGAAACAAACGTTATGGGCACGGTCAATATTCTTGAATGCATTAGGGAAAGCGATTCGGTAAGGTCTTTTCTTAACGTTACCACGGACAAGGTATACTTAAACAGGGAGTGGGAATGGGGCTACAGAGAAAACGAGGAGCTGAACGGCTTTGACCCGTACTCAAATTCAAAATCCTGTTCGGAGCTTGTGACAGGTACTTATAAAAATTGTTATTTGAGCGGCGTCGGCGTCTCAACCGCAAGAGCGGGAAACGTTATCGGCGGTGGCGATTTTTCCGCAGACAGGATAGTTCCCGACTGCATAAGGGCTGTGACCGACGGCAGAAAAATTGCGGTGAGAAATCCTAACTCGGTACGTCCCTATCAGCACGTTCTTGAAGCCTTGACGGCGTACCTCATTATCGCGCAGGGACAGTATGAGCGTCCCGAAATTGCGGGCTGCTATAATGTGGGTCCCGACGAGGGGGACTGTATTACAACGGCGGAGCTTACGGAACTGTTCTGCAAATGCTGGGGCGATGGCGCGGCATGGGAAAACCGTTCGGAAAGCAACGCTCCCAAAGAGGCAAATTTTCTTAAGCTGGACTGTTCGAGGATCAAGTCGGTTTTCGGGTGGAAGCCTGTATGGCACGTTGAAAAGGCTATGGAGGAAGTATGCCGGTTTACAAAGGTTCAGCTGACCGGCGGAAACGTGTCAAAGGAAATGGACAGGGAGATCGAGGAATTTTTGGAGGATATGTCAAAATGAAGAATTGGGAAACCGAAGCGGAGGCAAGAGAGTTTATAAAAAGAGCTGTTTCGGAATATTATCACGATTTCAAAAAGGGCAGCGGCGGGTTTTCACGTGGAGACAGAATACCTTATGCGGCAAGGGTCTACGACGAAAAGGAGATGTGCGCTCTCACAGACGCTATGCTTGATTTCTGGCTGACGACGGGACGGTTCGCCGAACAGTTTGAAAAGGATTTTGCAGACTTTCTCGGCGTAAAGCACGCTCATATTGTGAACAGCGGCTCGTCGGCAAATCTGATCGCTTTTTCTGCTCTTACGGCTAAGGAGCTTGGCGAGCGGCGCATAAAGCGCGGGGACGAGGTAATCACGGCGGCTTGCGGTTTTCCCACAACTGTTACTCCAATAATTCAGTACGGAGCTGTTCCTGTTTTTATTGATGTGACTGTTCCGCAGTATAATATTGATGTTACAAAGCTTGAAGCGGCTTTGTCCGAAAAAACAAAGGCGGTAATGATTGCGCACACGCTGGGAAATCCCTTTGACCTGAAAGCTGTAAGGGAATTCTGTGACAGGAACAATTTATGGCTTATCGAGGATAACTGCGACGCTTTGGGCTCTAAGTACACCTGTGACGGGATCGAAAAATACACCGGAGCTTGGGGCGACATAGGCACAAGCAGCTTTTATCCTCCGCACCACATCACCATGGGAGAGGGCGGCTGCGTTTATACAAACGATCCGCTTTTGAGCAGGCTGGTACTTTCTTTCAGAGACTGGGGCAGGGACTGCGTTTGTCCGTCGGGCAAAGACAATTTCTGCGGACACAGGTTTGAGGGACAATTCGGAGAGCTGCCCAGAGGCTACGATCATAAATATGTGTACAGCCATTTCGGCTACAATCTTAAAGCGACGGATATGCAGGCGGCAATAGGCTGCGAGCAGCTTAAAAAGCTTCCCGATTTTATTGTGAAGCGCAGGAGCAACTGGGAAAAGCTGTATTCGGCTCTGAAGCCTGCGGAGGATAAGATAATCCTTCCCGAAGCAGCCGAAAACAGTATCCCGTCATGGTTCGGATTTGTTATATCGGTAAGACCCGAAAGCGGCATAAGCAGGAATGCTGTTACAAAATACATTGAGGAACACAATATCCAGACAAGGCTGCTTTTCAGCGGCAATTTGACAAAACACCCATGCTTTGACGAAATGCGTAATACGGACGGTTATCGTATATCGGGAGGACTGGCGAACACCGATTTTGTTATGAACAACACGTTTTGGATAGGAGTCTACCCGGGAATGACAGAGGAAATGCTTGACTATACGGCTGAGGTCGTTATGGGTGCTTTAAGGAGCGTAAAGTAAAATGGGAAATATCAAGCTTTTGGATTGTACGCTGCGCGACGGCGCATACATCACGGGAAGCGAGTTCGGCGAGTACGCGGTAAAGGGAATTATTGACAAAATGCAGAAAGCCGGAGCCGATATAATCGAGTGCGGCTGGCTGAAAAACAGTCCCCACAAGGTCGGAACGTCGTTTTATCATGTCCCGCAGGACTTAGAACGATATCTGATAAAAAAGGACAGCAGACTGACCTATACGGTAATGATCGACTGGGACAGGTACGATCTGTCGCTTCTGCCCCAATGCGACGGGAAGTCCGTTGATGCGGTAAGAGTGGTATTTCCCGCAGGCAGATACAGAGAGGGTATTGAGGTCGGTCTGAAGATAAAGGAAAAGGGTTACAAGGTTTATTTTCAGGCGGCAAATACTATGGATTATTCCGATGACGAGCTTGTGAAACTTGCCGATGCTGTAAACAGTGCAAAGCCTGAGGGTCTGTCTGTTGTTGATACGTTCGGAGCTATGTATCCGGAGGATCTGGAAAGGATCGTCGGGGTACTTCATAAAAATACCGATATGGATATAGGTCTGGGCTTTCATTCCCATAACAATCAGCAGCTTTCCTTTGCTTTGACGATGAATTTTGTAAATATGCTCGGTAACAGCGGCAGGGACATCATTATTGATGCAAGCCTTTGCGGAATGGGCAGGGGAGCGGGCAACACGCCTACGGAGCTTGCGGTGAGCTTTCTTAACAGGAAATGCGGGTGCAGCTACGATATGGACGCGGTCATGGACGCTATTGACATTTATATGGAGTACTTCGGTGAAAACTACAGCTGGGGCTATTCAACGCCTTATTTTATTGCGGGAATGTACGGCTGTCACGTTAATAATATTGCGTATCTTCTCAACAATCACAGGACAAAGGCAAAGGATATGCGCAACATTATCGGGTCGCTTGATCCTGCGGGCAGAAAAAAATACGACTATGATCTTTTGGAGAAAAAATATTTTGAAAATCAAAGCTTTTATGCGGACGACGCCGAGGCTGTAAAAAAACTTGCGGAATATTTTTCGGGTCGTGAAGCTTTGCTTGTCGCTCCCGGCAAATCCTCTTTGGACGAGCGTGACAAGGTGCTTTCCTATGCTGCGGAACACGATACCGTTGTTATCGGTGTAAACGCTATACTTGACGGGTATGATTACGATTACGTGTTTTTCACCAACGCGGCAAGGTACGAATACGCCAAAAATGCCAAGGGAGAGGCTTTCGGGAAATTCAGAAAGATTCTCCTTTCAACAGTTAAGAGCGACCCCGATGAGGACGAAATGATTATCAGCTTCAACAAGGCGGTAAAGCGCGGCTGGAAGCATTTTGACAACGCTGCTGTGTGCTGCTTCAGAACGCTGGATATGCTCGGGGTAAAAAAGGCGGCTGTGGCAGGGTTTGACGGCTTCAAGACAAAGTACAACGAAAGCTACGCCGATCCGTTCATGCCAACGCTTAATCCCGACAACAAGTGGGACGAGCTTAACGAGGAGATCAAGGATATTTTTGCGGATTTCAGGCGGCACGCTGTAAACTGCAAGGATATAACGTTTGTAACGGAAAGTATTTTTGATATTTGATCATGAAAGGACTGCTTCGTATGAAGATAAGAGCGGCAGACTATATTGCGGAATTTTTTGTTAAAAACGGCATTACCGATTGCTTTATGATAACAGGCGGCGGGGCTATGCACCTTAACGACGCTATAGGACATTGTGACGGCATAAAGTGCTTTTTTAACCATCACGAGCAGGCAAGCGCGATCGCCGCGGAGAGCTACGCCCGTTTGACGGGAAAGATCGCGGCGGTGTGCGTAACGAGCGGTCCTGGAGGAACCAATGCCATAACGGGAGTTATGGGCGGCTGGCTGGATTCCGTTCCAATGTTCGTTATTTCGGGTCAGGTCAAGCGGGAGACCACAATGTGGGCTTGTCCGCAGCTTCATTTGAGACAGCTTGGCGATCAGGAGTTCGATATAATCAACTCGGTCTCAAACATGACAAAGTATGCGGTAATGCTGACAAATCCCAAAGAGACGGCTTATCATCTTGAAAAGGCTCTGTATCTTGCAATGAACGGCAGAAAGGGTCCTGTGTGGATAGATATTCCCCTTGACGTTCAGGGTGCGGTCATAGACACCGACGAGCTTATCCACTTTGACCCGAATGCGGAGATGTTCTGGGAGCTTCCCAATGTCACGGACGAGCTTGCGGACGGTGTTCTGGAAAAAATCAAAAATGCGAAAGCTCCCCTTATTTTAGCGGGCACGGGAATACGTCTCGGCGGCGCGGAGGAGGAGTTCCTGAAAGTCATTGAGAAGCTGAAAATCCCTGTTTCCGTCGCTTGGAACGCCAACGATACAATAGCTTATGAAAGCCCTTATTTCGCGGGCATGGCGGGAACGGTGGGCACAAGAGCGGGTAATTTTGCGGTGCAGAACTGCGACCTGCTTATCAGTCTCGGCTGTCGTCTGAATATCCGTATGATAGGCTACAACCATTACGATTTTGCGAAAAATGCGTACAAAATAATAGTCGATATCGACCCTAACGAGCTTGCAAAGCCTACGGTAAGGGCGGATATGCCCGTAAATGCCGACGTTAAGGACTTGCTGACAAGGCTGTCGGAAAGACCGTACACACCCTCAGCGGAGCATGAGCCGTGGCGCAAGTGGTGCAGGGGACTTGTTGAGAAATACCCTGCGGCGGAGGACAGCTACTATAACGGCGGAAATGGCTTGCTTAACCCATATGTGTTTGCGGAAAAGCTGTTTGAGCAGCTAAACGCGGAGGACAAGATCGTCTGCGGCAACGGCAGCGCAAGCGTTATAACCTATCAGTGCGGAAAGATAAAGCAGGGACAGCGTATGTACGCCAATTCGGGCTGCGCGGCAATGGGCTATGCTCTGCCTGCGGCGGTGGGTTCGGCTGTATGCGGCGGCAGGACTGTCTGCGTTGACGGCGACGGCAGTCTGATGATGAACCTCCAGGAGCTTGCCATGATCGCACACAACAGGCTTAATATCAAGCTTTTTCTTATAAACAACAACGGTTACCACTCCATAAGACAGACCCAGACCAATCTTTTCAAACCGCCGTTTATCGGTATTGACAGCAGCAGCGGCGTGGGCTTCCCGAATTTCGGAAAGCTTGCGGAGGCGTTTGGGATAAAGTATCTGCGGACAGACAGCGAAACGGACTGCTCCGAAATTATAGGCGAGGCTTTAAGCGGGAACGAGCCGTGCTTTTGTGAGGTAGTTGTCGATCCGAAGCAGAATTTTGCTCCTAAGTCTTCCTCGAAGATACTGCCCGACGGAAAGATAGTTTCGCCGTCCCTTGACGATATGGCGCCGTTCCTTCCGAGAGAAGAATTTGAAAGTATAAAGTATTTGAGGTAACGTATGAAAAGCGCGGTAATTACAGGTGCAACGGGTGCGATAGGTACGGCTCTTATAAACGAACTGGTCTCAAAGGGTGTGAGGGTGCTTGTGCTTGCAAGGGAGGATTCTCCGAGAAACAGCCGTATCCCGCAGTCGCCTCTTGTTGAGGTCAGGTACTGCTCCCTTGCGGATCTGCACAGCTTGAAAGCCGAGGGTGAATACGACACTTTTTATCATTTAGCGTGGAGCGGGACTTTCGGTTCGGCAAGAAACGATATGTATCTGCAAAACAAAAATGTGGAGTATGCTCTCGACGCCGTTTCCGTGGCAAAGCGGCTGGGCTGCAAGGTGTTTATAGGAGCGGGGTCGCAGGCGGAGTACGGAAGAGTTGAGGGTATGCTCAAGCCCGATACGCCCGCTTTTCCCGAAAACGGTTACGGCTTTGCAAAGCTTTGTGCAGGACAGATGACGCGGGACTTTGCTCATCAGCTTGGACTTCGGCATATCTGGGTAAGGATACTCAGCGTTTACGGTCCCAACGACGGAGACAAAACTATGATAATGTCGGCGGTGAGAACGCTTAAAAACGGCGGGTCGCCCGAATTTACAAAGGGCGAGCAGCAGTGGGATTATCTTTACAGCTCCGATGCGGCGGAGGCTCTTGCTCTGCTTGGTGAAAAGGGCAGGGACGGCAAGGTTTATGTTTTGGGAAGCGGCAGGGCGAGACCTCTTGCGGAATATATCGAGGACATACGGAGCGCTGCCGCTCCCGACGGCACTGTCAGACTTGGAGCGATACCGTATGCAGAAAAGCAGGTCATGTTTTTGTGCGCAGATATTTCGGAGCTTCGGAACGATACAGGCTGGGAGCCGCGCGTATCATTTAGGGACGGTATCGCAAAAATAATTTCCGAAAATTAAATTCGAGAAGTTCCCGCAGCCAAACCGTACCTCACTTAGCGGGGTACGGATTTTTATATTTTCACTGCATTATTGGAGGTCAGATTCATGAAACGGTTTGGTTTAGTCCTGCTTTTGGTATGTATGCTTGCAGGGTGTCAAGGTCAAAACAGAGTTCCCGACGGGACGTCCGCAGAAACGGAGCAGGTCTCGGAAAGCGAAAGCGCAGGGTATTTCGGCTTCGAGGACGAGCTGAACGCCGAGGAAAAACAGGTACTGTCAGACTTTATGCCCGTGCTGACGGAGGGGAAAACCTTTATGTCGGCGCATATGCCGTACAGCGGAGAATCGGCGGACGCTTCCGAGGAGAAAAGCCTTGCCGATATTCTTCACGATATAGACCCCGATTATTCTTCGGACACGCCCGTGCAGTCCCTTGCGTTCTGCGACGTTACGGGAGACGGTCAGACGGACATTGCGGTACTGCTCGACCACCCCGCAGGTTTCTACTGCCTGCTCTGCAAGGACGGGGACAGCTTTTACGGAGTCCATATGCCTATCCGCTGGTTTGAGGATCTTCGCGAAAACGGTGTTTTCTTAGGTTCGGGCGGAGCGGCGACTTCCTATTATGAACGTCTGCATTTTTCGGACGGTGTCTTTTCGACCGAGCTTTTAGGATATACCGATTGGGGGTATTACGAAGCAGACGGAAAAGAAGTCTCACAAGAGGAATTTGAGGCATGGCTTGACGAACTTCTCGGAGAAAAGGTCGTTTGGCATAAAGTCTCGGAGTAATACGGTGATTTTTTGAAAGGACTGCGGCAATATGAAAATTGACCGTCTGATAGGGATACTTTCTATACTTTTGCAAAGGGACAAGGTTACAGCCGCGGAGCTTGCGGAAAAATTCGAGGTGTCCCGCCGAACCATTGTCCGTGATATCGAGGACTTGTGCAAGGCGGGTATTCCCGTTGCCTCCTCTCAGGGGCGAGGCGGCGGCATTTCCGTTATGGAGGGCTTTAAGCTTGACCGCACACTGCTTTCAGAGGAGGACATGAAAGCGATACTGACGGGTCTGCAAGGTCTTGACAGCGTAAGCGAAAGCAGCCGTTACCGCCGTCTTATGGACAAGCTGGACGCGGAAAATACTGTAGGTGCAGTAGGCGCGGGAAACAGCATTATCGTCGATCTGTCCTCATGGGACAAGAACGCGGTGTCCCCGAAGCTGGAGACGATAAAGCAGGCGGCGGAAAGCAATAAAAAAATCTCGTTCATGTACTATTCTCCCGAACGCACCGAGCGGCGGGAGATCGAGCCGTACCGACTGGTTTTCCAGTGGGCGAGCTGGTATGTGTGGGGCTTCTGCACAAAGCGGAACGATTACCGAATGTTCAAGCTTACGCGAATGACCGACCTTACAGTGGGGGAGGAGTTTGTCCCGCGGGAAATACCCGTCTATACCTGCGACAAGCTAAGGCACACAAGGGGAGAGATCGCGGTCAGGGTCAGGTTTGACAGCTCAGTAAAGTGGCGGCTTGTGGACGAATTCGGCGCGGAATACCTTACCGAAGATGAGGACGGAAGCATTACTCTGGACTTTACATGGTCGGACGTTCCGTCGTTTTACTCTTATATCGCGGGATTTCGGGACGCGGCGGAAATAATCGCTCCTGAAGAGTACCGAAAGGAATTTTCGGAGCTGCTGGAAAAAATGCTGAAAAAGTATAAATTTTGATATCACGCAATACACGCCGTGTAACAAAATCTTAGTCGGCGAAGCCGCCTGAGTGTTGCTGCATAGTACATAGAACGTTAAATTGAAAGTCACCCGCCCCCTTGAGGGGGGGCATAACAAGGTTAATGTTCTGAACATCCCGCATTGGGTGTGACTCAGCCCGCGGGGGCTCACCGCATCAGCCTGCTGCTCACGGAGACGGTGAGAGAGCTGTCCGTGAGAAAGCCCTCCGCGTTTTCGCAGTACAGCGGGTAGAAGTCGGGGCAGTCCCGCCGAACCAGCTTTTTAATGCCGTAAATGTCGCAGGAATTGTACCACGCCGCCGAGGAAAACGCACTTATGCAGGAGTCCCGAACGCTTTCCCTGACAGCGTTTTCGATAAGAGCAGTGCTTAGTCCCTCCGCGTTTTCGGCAATGTAAAGCTTCAGCTTTATTTCCGCGGAAATATTCAGCCTGCCCTCGATTTCCTCCGCTTTGAGACAGGTTTTCGCGCCTGTTATAAATACCGACGCTCTCTTGCCGTCTGCCGTTACGGGGACGGTTATTTTGTCCCCGCTTTCAAATGCGTTCAGCAGCAGCTTTGCCCCCACCGCGTCCTCCTCGGAAAGATATCCCGCCGTACCGTTTTTTCGCGCAAAGGTCAGTCCGTCAAAGCTGACCGTATCCTTTTCCGCTTTCAGTATCGGCAGAGCCGCCGCGCAGTCCAGAACGCCCGTGTCCGACGCAAGCTTTGCCGCCGAGGTATAGACGGTTTTCCCCTGCGCCGCCGTCAGGGACATTATCGTCATAAGCTGTTCCGCGGAGAAAGAGCCGTCCTCCAAAAGAACCTCCGTGACCGCGGCAGGGTCGTCGGAATAAGCCACTGGGCAGGAGGGGGACACGCTGCCGTCCAGAAAGAGAGCAAGCTCGTCCGAGGGATTTTCGATACCGCCGCCGATTATCAGCAGCTTTATGTGACCGAGAAAAATTTTCTTTCCCGCATTGACCTCCGCGTCCGCAAGGGCAGACTGGACTGTCGCCCCGCTGCCGCTGACGGAAACACTGTTCGCTTTGCTCACGTCAGGCTCGGCTGAGCCGCTTTCCGACTTGTAGAGCTGCAAGCTGACGGTATAAATGCCGTCGGTTTTTTCAAGTCCCAGAAGCTGAACGAAAGCGCGCTCGCGGACTTCAGTCCCGCCGAAGCAGCCTGAAAAAAGGAGGGTGACCAGTACGGCAGTGAAAAGATAAAGCTTGTGTTTTAATTTTCTCATGCTCTTGATTTTCCCTCCTTTTTTCCATTAGAAATGCCATAAGCGATAAGCGCGATAAGCGGTATTATTCCCGCCAGAAGTATTACCGCCCAGCCCGAACACACCGCGCCGTAAAGCTGCGAAAAGATTTGTCCAGCCGATGTGGCAAGCGGCAGCGTCCAGAACACAAGCAATGCGGACAGGGCTGTCCTGTACTTCATTTTCGGGAACACCTCTCCGAACAGCCCCGCGGAAATGTGCAGAAAAAGCGACACGTTCAGCACGGCGGTTATCGTCCACACAACAAGGTAAAGGGAGTCGGCGCGCTGAATGAAGCGTTCTCCGCCGAACGTGCCGAGGGCGAGAAACGGGTAGTCCGACAGTAAAGCAAAATCTCCCAGAACGGCGGCTATCATAAGCATTACAGTCTCGGCAAGTACAAGCTTTGACGCAAGAAGCCCATATATCCCGCACCTTAGACCGCACTTGCCACGTTCCGATGAGCCGTCTTGTTCTGTAGGACGGACACGTCCCGCAAGAAAGACCGCGGCGCATATCTCTCCGCTTCGGGACAGGTCGTCAAGCACCGCGGAGAAAAGTCCGCCCGCGTTAAGCGGTTCAAAATACAGGTTTGCGCTGTCCGTTTCCCTCGCGGAGGATATCGCCATAGCCGCAAGGGATACCACAAATATCCAGAACAGCAGCACCGCGCTTCGTCCAAGAGCCTCCGTGCCGAGACAGGCGCAGTACACGCAGACTATCAGCATAACGCCTATCCACAGCAGGCTGTCCGCATAGGGAAAAAAACGCGCGCTTAAAAAACTCTGGAAATGCAGCAGACTGTTTGCCGTCACGAACAGAAAGAACAGCAGGTACAGCGCGGCGGCGATTATCCCGCAGGGCTTGTTTTTGCTGAGAATTACCTCCGTTGCGCTTTTTTTCAGCACCGCCACGGGTATCAGCAGCACCGCCTGAACAGCTGTCGAAAGGGCAGCCGCGGTAAGCCGCAGGGTAAGACCCTCTCCGTCCCGCGCAAACGGCACAAATGTCATCAGGGTAAAGACCCTGCACATGAACAGCAGGAGCAGAAGCTGTCCCCAGCCGATATAGTGTTTTTCTTTTTCCATAAAAAACCGCCTTTTTTATTCTTTGCGGGACGCGTATTTCCACAAAGAATTTGTTAATCCATTTCCACGCCGTGGAGCTTTTCCACGCTTGCCTGACCCCTTGCCATCCGCGGAAAGCCTATCCTTGTCAGCACGTCCCGCATTGCCTTGGGTGTAAACGGCGACAGCGGCGACATAACTGGCGCGCCGTGGTTTTCCAGCGAACAGATATTTACCAGCGCGGCAGCCGCCAAAAGAGATATTCCGTACAGACCGCCTATTCCTCCTGCGGCTACGGCGATAAACCGAAGCATGGTTATCTGCTGGTTAAGGCTGGGTATCACAAATGAAGCCGTAACCGAAATAGCGCAGGCAAGCAGAAGCGGGTTTGAGATTATTCCCGCCGAGACCGCCGCGTCGCCTATGATAAGTCCGCCCACTATGGAGACCGCTCCGCCCACGCTTTTTGGCAGACGCACTCCCGCCTCGCGGATTATTTCATAGAAAAGCAGTACTATAAAGGCTTCCGCGGCAATGGGCAGCGGAGCGGTCTGTTCCGCGGAGGCAAGGGTCATCAGCAGGGTGTGGTTGAAAAGCTCCGGGTGGAACGTCACCACCGCAACGTAAACCGCAGGCAGGAACACCGCAAGAAAGAACGAAAGATACCGTATCCACCGTATCAGGAAGGCGTAAAACGGTCGGAAGTTGTAGTCGTCAAGGGTCTGGAAATTCTCGATAAACAGGGCGGGACACACAAGCGCAAAGGGCGTGCCCTCTATCAGGACGCCTATGCGTCCCTCCAGAATTTTCGCGCAGAAAACGTCGGGACGCTCCGTTACCGACACTCCCGAAAACAGAGCAGGCTTCGGGTTTTCCAGAAACGGCTCAACGTAGCCGCTTCCCAGTATGCTTTCAAGGGGAAGTCCCTCAAGCTTTTTGCGTATCCGCTTGACCAGCTTCATGGGTACGCGGTCGGTCATGTAGGCGATGATAACGTCCACCTTGCTGACCTCGGTGACGGGGAAAAGCTCAAATCTCAGCAGGGGCGACTTTATCCTCCTGCGCACAAGGGACATATTTGTCCGCACCGTCTCCACAAATCCCTCGTGAGAGCCGCGGATATTTCCCTCTGAGGACGGCTCGCCTATCCCGCGGGTTTCGAAGCCCTGAACGCCGAAGGCAAAGGCTTTTGAGCAGCCGTCTATTAAGAGTACCGCAAAGCCGCTCATCAGACGGTGTACAAGCTCGCCGTACTTTTCGGGGATACCCCTGTCGATAGTAAGCAGCATATCGTCGTGGACGTGCTTAAAGAGCAGGTCGGCGGAGGGATACTTTTGCGGGTCGATATTTGTCAGCGGCGCAAGAATAAGATTAGTTATGGTCTGTGTGGAGATCATACCCTCGAAGCAAACGAGATTGCAGGGGATATTTCCGATAAAAAAAGGATTGAGCAGCAGGTCGGAGCTTTTGCCGAGAATGGTCTCGATATTGGCGACGTTTTCCGCCAAAGCAGGCGACAGCGGCGTTTCCTTATAGTCGAAGAGATTTGACGGGTTCATTTTAAACTCCTTAAAAATATTTTTCAAGGATATTATTTCCGCTTATTGTAAAAAAATACATGGAATTTTTCCGTTTCCATAGGGGATAATTTTCAGTGAACATAATTAAAAAAAGGAGTTTTTCCATGTCGGTTGTTTTCATTAGAGCAATAATCCTTTATCTGCTGCTGATCTTTTCCGTGCGGCTCATGGGCAAGCGTCAGATAGGCGAGCTTCAGCCCTCGGAGCTTGCGGTCACTATTCTCATCTCAAACATCGCCACCCTCCCCGTGGAGGACACGGGCATACCTCTGCTGACAGGAATTGTCCCCATAATCACCCTTGCCAGTCTGGACGTGCTGATGTCATGGTTCAGTATAAAAAGCCGCGTCGTAAGACGGCTGTCCTGCGGCGTACCTGTGATAATCATTCGTGACGGAAAGCTCGATCAGAAGCAGATGAAAGCTCTGCGGCTGACTGTTGACGACCTTATCGCTTCGCTTCGCGGTCAGGGTGTCTTTGATATAAGCGAGGTTCAGTTTGCGGTGGTGGAGACCACGGGAAATCTTTCGGTGTACCAGAAATTCCAGTACCGAAACACTACCAACGAGGATATGTCCCTGAAAGGAACAAGCAAGAATCCTCCCGAAGTCATCATTGCGGACGGCGAGCTTATCCGCGGCTCAATGGATCGGCTTTCGCTTGCCGAGGAGTGGATAGAAAATATCATGAAAAAAGAAAAAACAGCCGTTAAGGACGTTTTCCTTATGACTGTTGACGATGACCGAAATTATTCTCTTATTGAAAAGGAGTGACGGTATGAGCCGTGTTATAACTTCATTTTGTCTTATTCTGGCAATAGCTGTGTATTCCGCCGTTGCCGCCTGCATTATCAAAAACGAAAACGAAAAGCTGTCGGGTATCATCGAAGAGATAAGCCTGCACGACCAAAACGGGGACAGCGAAAAGGCTTCCGCCGCCGCCGAAAGGCTTGACAGCGAGTGGTATACATTTGAAAGGAAAATGAGCGTTTTTGTCCGCGACGACAAGCTTAACACCATAAGCATAGCTGTAGCACGCGTGAAGCCTTACGTTACCGACGCCAACGACGAGCTTCAGGCAGAGCTGAAAAACATTGACCGTCAGCTTGAACTGCTTTACCGGATGGAGCTTCCCACATGGTACAATCTTCTATAAAAAACTCGTGGACGGATACTGTATCCGTCCACGAACAGTTTTTGATATTACCTGCGTTTCAAGTCCACGCAGACAACGATAAGCTTTCCGTCCCTGCCGTAAAGGTGAGAGGAAATGGTCTTGCAGTTCTTTCCCGTGGCGGCGGAAATGTACCAGCCCGAAATGAACGGATCCTCGATCTGCTCCTTTATGGCGTAAAAATAGTTCTTGATATCGTGGTTTACGCCCCGTATGGCGGGAGTATAGCCCGGCAGTATCTCGCAGCCGTCGCTCATTACCGTGTCGGAAATCTGAAAACCCTTTTCGTCAATAAGGAACACGCATTCTATTTCCTTATGCTCCGAAACGTACTGCTTAAGGATAGCGTCATATTCCTCACGCTCTGCGCCCGTCAGGGTGCTGATAAGGTCGTAGATTATCCTTTTGTACGCTTCTATCTGCACGTTCACCACCGTGGGATTGTTCTTTATGCTCAGATTGAGCTTGACGGCGGCGTCCTCCAGCTTCAGCCTTGCCTCGTTGGAGAAAATATAGTTGAACTGCTCGGGCTTGGAGAAATAAAAGCCCTGGAAGTAGTCCACACCCATAAGCATACAGGTTATTACCTCGTCAACGGTCTCAACGCCCTCAGCTATTGTCAGCGCACCGATACGCTTGGCGGTGTTTATAATGGACTTGAAAACCTCCTGATTATAGGAGTTGGACTCGATATTGCTGATGATAGCGCGGTCTATCTTGATTATATCGGGATTGATAAGCATTATCCTGTTCATTGTGTCAAGACCCGTGCTTACGTTGTCCAGAGCGATAAGGAAGCCCTTGGAGCGATAGAAGTCCACAAACATCATAAGGTCGTAGCTGTCCTTGACATAGGACTCGTTAAGCTCGATGACCACGTTTTCGGGGGAGATGTGGTTTTCGGCAGCAGTCCTCATTATCTCGCCGTTGCCGGGGACGACATTGTTAAGCACCGAGGTCTCGAAATTGATAAACAGAGTAGGTACAGACTCGTTCCTGTGAGTAAACGCGTTCATAGCCTTTTCGCGGCAGAGTCTGTCAACGTCAAGCACGCAGTTGTTTTCCCGCGCGTAATTGAAAAGGAGGGTCGGCGATACAGCGTCGCCGTGATAATCGCCGCGGGCAAGGGCTTCAAGACCGATGACCTTTTTGGTATTCAGGGAATATATGGGTTGAAAATCCACATAAATGTCCTTGTTTTCGATGATTTCGCTTACGATTTCCGAAGTAATTTTCATAGCATACTCCTGTCAGATCAGAGGATAGGGGATTATAACCGGGCAGATGCGCAGGGTGTTACCGTTTCGCGGTATTTTCGCTTTTGCATTTTTCCCGCGCCTTGTCGTACAGCGCGTAAAGCTTCTGGACGCCATTTTCCAAAAAATAATAGTGAGCTATGTACGGGATAAGCAGCGCCAGCATAAGAACGGCGGCGGCAAGCATACCGACGTTTTCCGACACGAAAAACGCGATAAGACTCATAAACATAAGCAGCGCAAAAAGGATAGTCACAAGAAAATGAATAAGTCTTTCGTGCTGCATGAAACCGATCTTTATCAGCATTTCCGATGCAAGCGCGTCCGTATCCGTGCCGTCCTGCTCAAGAGCGGCGGTAATGAACGCGATATATTCGCTGAAATATTTTTTCACGGAAAAGCGCCTCCCGCTTCAAAATTGTTTACACCATTTATTTATATGGGCAGGATATGCAGGTTGATTCCGTTTCCGTCATTCATTTGCTGCCCAAATATTTACATAAGACATATTTTATATATTTTAATATAGTATACCATATTCGGCAAAAATTTTCAACAGATTTACAAAAAAAAATAACTTTTTTTGCAATTTTTGTATACTTTGCCTAATGCCGCAAAAATTTCTCCGTAAATATAAAATGCCCCCAAAGGCTTATACGACCTTTGGAGGCTGTCTTTCGTACAATGCTGATACATAAGCTTTTTCCCGTCTCGGAAACAAAATTATGCCGCCATTACTATAGACGGTGGCATTGTTAAAGGCTCAGCCTTTCGTACAATGATGATACAGAAGCCTTTTTTCCGTCTCGGAAACAAAATTATGCCGCCATCACTATAGACGGCGGCATTGTTAAAGGCTCAGCCTTTCGTACAATGATGATACAGAAGCCTTTTTTCCGTCTCGGAAACAAAATTATGCC
>JAIEDQ010000010.1:20866-26314 GCA_029067895.1 Oscillospiraceae bacterium
GCCGTCACTATAGACGGCGGCATGGGTAAAAGCTCAGCCTTTCAGACAATAAGGGATTTTCCCGTCATTTCCGCAGGCTGGGGAAGTCCGAGTATCTCAAGCATTGTAGGAGCGATATCGGCAAGAACGCCACCTGTGCGGAGCTTGCAGTCGCCGTATCCCACAACGATAAGGGGCACGGGATTTGTGGTGTGCGCCGTGAAAGGCGAGCCGTCCGCTTCCATAAGCTTGTCTGCGTTGCCGTGGTCTGCGGTGATTATCGCCGCGCCGCCCTTGGCAAGGATAGCGTTCACCATTCTGCCTACGCACTCATCAACAGCTTCAACGGCAGCCTTTGCAGCGTCGAAAACGCCTGTGTGACCTACCATATCGCAGTTCGCGTAGTTGAGAATGATAACGTCATACTTGTCGGAATCAATAGCCTTTTCAACCGCGTCAGTGACTTCGTATGCGCTCATTTCGGGCTTCATGTCGAATGTTGCGATCTTGGGGGAGTCAATGAGTATCCTGTCCTCGCCCTCGAAAGTGGTTTCCTCACCGCCGTTAAAGAAGAACGTTACGTGAGCGTACTTCTGGGTCTCGGCGATACGGAGCTGGGTCTTGCCCTGCTTGCTGAGGTATTCGCCCATTGTCATGGTGAGAGCTTCGGGAGGGAACGCAACCGATACGTTGGGCATTTCCGCGTCGTACTGAGCCATGCAGACAAACTTAACGGGGAAGAAGCCGTTCCGTCTTTCAAAGCCTGTGAAAGCCTCGTCCACAAAGGAGCGGGTTATCTGTCTTGCGCGGTCGGGACGGAAGTTAAAGAAGATAATGCTGTCGTCAGCCTTTATCATGCCGTTCTTGTCAACCACTGTGGGGAGCATAAACTCGTCGGTAACGTCGTTCTTGTAGGAATTTCTGATAGCCTCAACAGGATCGGTCTCCTGAACGCCCTCGCCGTAAACAAGCGCGCTGTAAGCCTTTTCAACTCTGTCCCACATATTGTCTCTGTCCATTGCGTAGAAACGTCCCGCGATCGTTGCCACGGAACCCACGCCGACCTTTTTGATCTCGGCAACAAGCTCCTCCATATACTCCGCAGCGGAGGAGGGGGGGACGTCACGTCCGTCAAGGAAAGCGTGAACGTAAACCTTGTCCAGACCGTTTTTCTTAGCCATTTCAAGCAGACCGTAAAGATGCTCCGAATGGCTGTGAACGCCGCCGGGGGAGAGAAGTCCCATAAGGTGGAGGGCGCTGCCCTTAGCCTTGCAGTTTTCGATAGCAGCCGTAAGAGCGGGATTTTTAAAGAAGTCTCCGTCCTTGATGGACTTGGAGATCTTAACCAGCATCTGGTAAACTATTCTGCCCGCGCCGATGTTGGTGTGACCTACCTCGGAGTTTCCCATCTGACCGTCGGGGAGACCAACGTCCAGACCCGAAGCGCCTATGATAGTGTTGGGACACTCGGCAAAATACTTGTCAAGATTGGGCTTTTTTGCGGCGGCAATAGCGTTGCCGTAGGTATCATTGTTGATACCGAAGCCGTCCATAATAATCAAAGCAAGAGGTTTTTTGCTCATAAAATCATTCCTTTGTTAGAAATTAGAGGGTAGAAAATAAGCCTTGTCTGTACCCTGAAAACGCTATATATTAAAGTTTTTGGGAACAAACCAGAAGCCCACATAATAGCGGGTCTCGTCCTCAAAGGGGTTGTAGTCCTTCCAGACCTTGTAGAACAAGCCGCAGTAATCCACGCTGCCGTTGTCGTACTCTATCACGGGATAGCAGAACAGAGGCGGCTGATTGTTTTTCTTTGCGCGGAGCAAGTCCACCGAAAAAAGCGCGGCGGAAATTCCGAGAATGGTTATACAGGTCACGGATATAATCTTCCGCATTTTCGGGGACATGGTTTTGTTCCTTTTTTGTTCCTCTTTTCGGGCAAGCTTAAGACGTTTTGATTTCATAGAACCTACCCTTTCTCGGAAGCCGACATATAGTTACCCGCCCCCTTAGTGGGGGCTTGGTAAAGTTACATTTTATAGCTTTTTACTGTGGGGTGTGACTTTCTTACACTGCGTGTGTAAGTGCCCGCAGTGGCTCACTGCTTAGCCATTAACAGCAGCCTGTACGATTGTGTTGAAATCGGCAGCTTTAAGGGACGCGCCGCCGATAAGTCCGCCGTCAACGTTGGGCTTGGAAAGAAGCTCGGCAGCGTTGCCTGCGTTCATGGAGCCGCCGTACTGGATAGTAACAGCGTCCGCGGTAGCCTGATCGTAAAGCTTTGCAAGAGTTGCACGGATAAAGCCGCAAACCTCCTCAGCCTGATCTGCGGTAGCGGTCTTGCCTGTGCCGATAGCCCATACAGGCTCGTAAGCGATAACGGTTTTCTTAACGTCCTCAGCGGAAATGTCGAACAGGTCAAGCTTGATCTGACGTGCAACAACCTCGTCGGTAATGCCGCACTCGCGCTCCCAGAGAAGCTCGCCAACGCAAACGATAGGCTTCAGACCTGCAGCAAGAGCAGCCTTTGTTCTCTTGTTTACGGTCTCGTCTGTCTCGCCGAAGTACTGACGTCTCTCGGAGTGACCGATAACAACGTACTCAACGCCGATCTCTGTGAGCATATCAGCGGAAATTTCGCCTGTGAAAGCGCCGCTCTTTTCAAAGTGAACATTCTCCGCACCGATCTTAACGTTTGAGCCTGCAACCGTGTTTACGGCAGTTTCAAGGTTTGTGTAGGGCACGCACGCGATAACCTCAACCTCGCCCGCGTTTGCAACCAGCGGCTTGATAGCTTCCAGGAGCTCCTTAGCCTCGGGACGGGTCTTGTTCATTTTCCAGTTTCCTGCGATGATAGCTTTTCTCAGTGACTTGTTCATATTGATTACTCCTTTTTGTTATAGCGTGAAAGCCACGCAAAATATCGATTTTATTATACCATATTTTTACGCGGAATATATTGCTTTTTTGTTAACAAACATACGCATATGCAAACATCAAAAAGTCACGTCAGAGGGAAGTCCTGCTTATCGTCCGCAGCCTTGGCAAGCTCCCTTATGCGTTCTATCAGAAGCTCCTGCTCGTTCTGCGGCAGCTTTCTGAAAAGCCGCAGCAGTGTACGCTCGTCGGGTGTTCTGACAGGCGGCGAGTTCTCGTTGTAATAAAGCATATCGTCTATGGAAATATTGTAATGCTCGGAAAGCCGTATAAGATTTTTTGCGGTGGGATAATTATTTCGGTCGCGGTAGCACTGTATCGTTTGGTATGTCACATCTATTATATCCGCTATTTCGCACAGCTTGACGCCGGAATTTTCCAAACTGCGTATCCAATCGCTGAAAATATCCATCACCATTCCTTTCCGGGCTTCGCAAATCCTGATCTTTAAGCTCAAAAATCAGGATTTAATGCCGTTTTTACGGTCTCGTCCTCTTTATTATATTTTAGTTTATTTTATGTAATATTGCTACAGATTATATCTGTATTTTGTGACTTATGCGTATTTACAGATATAATCTGTTATAGTATAATTATATTATCTTATCCTAATCACCAATAAAAAGTGTAGATAAAAAATCTGCACAAAAATCCTATAAAAAAGTTAAAACTTTTCAAATTTTTGCTTGATTTTTTATACACTTTTTAATTGGTGATTAGTATTAAAAATAAAAAGGAGTGTACTTAATACATGAAATGCTTTTGTCACCACGACCGAGATGCGGTGGCGCAGTGCTCGAAATGCGGAAAATTTCTTTGCAGCGAATGCGCCGAGGTATGGGAACCGCCGCTTTGCCCATCATGTGGGAAATCAACATCGTCCTATAACAAATCAAGCGCCGTCTCCTCGCTGATACTCACGGTAATATTGTTCGTGATCGGCGGATTATTCGCAGGCCATATGTACAGCATTGACAATAGTTTAGGCTTTAGTTTAGGCTTTGGAGAAAAACTTTTCGGGATAGTGCTTTTCGGCTATGTGTTCGCCGCAATACCCTCCGGCTGGAGGGCGCTTTCAGGCATAACGTCAAAATTTTTTCTTATACTTCCCGTAGTCGGCTGGCTGATCTATTTTGGCATAAAGCTTGGGCTGTCGTTTATTGTCGGCTTAGTAATGCTGCCTGTTGAGACAGTAAAAGCTATCCGCACCCTGAAACGCGGATAGATAAAAAAATCCTGTACAGTTCTGCGCTGTACAGGATTTTAGCTTTTTAATGAATGGCGGTGTTTTCTTACTCTTTTAACTGCCTTCGAGCCAAAATATCAATTTTTTTATACCATATTTTTGCACGGAATATATTGCTATTTTGTTAATATCTTCTGTTATTGGCAGCTGACGCTCGGATACACGGTGTTTATTTCACAGTACGGCATTTTTTCCTCAAAAAGCTTTTTGCGCGCATTGTTTTCTTCCTCAATTGTGTAACCGTATTTCGTCAGTGCGCTTACCGTTAAGCTTTTGAGATTAGGAAGCGAGGAGACTATGTCAAATACGCTGTTTTCCGTGCCGGATTTCCACATATCAATATTTCCGGACGCATCTTCGTCTTCAAAAGAATCATAGATCCACGAAATATCAAGATTTTCCAGACTTGTAAGATTTCTCAGAGGCTCTAAAAAGTCATTTTCATATTTGTCGTACCAATTCGCATCGCTGATGTTAAGCGTTTTAAGGTTTTCAAGCTTTTCAAGAGGCGTTATATCTTTGATATAATTGTCTGACAGATCAAGATATTTAAGCTTTACTAAATTTTCCAAGCTGCTTATGTCTGATATTTTGCAGTTCCATACCGTAAGCTTTTCAAGGTACTTGAAGTTTTTAAGGTAATTCAGGGAATAATTATATCTGGAATATTTGCTGTCATCATATGCCTTCGGCACGGTTACATTGCGTATGATGCACTTGCTCACGGTCAGTTTTTTTACCGAATCAAACTGAGAAATTGTCTTATCCGCTATATCTGAACCGTAAATCCGCAGCGTTTCGAGCTTTGGAAGCTTTTTTCCGCTATATTGATATTTTTCGTCTCGGTTTTCAATAATGCACTCTTTAAGCTCTAAGGTCTTCAATCCGGTCTGCTCTAAAAGACTGTCGTCATAAAACGAACCGCCGCTCAAAGAAAGACTGCTGAGCTTTTTCAGAGCAGGTATAGTTATACAGCCGTAACGCCCCGATTCCTTTATAAACCGTTTGCCGCTGACGCTGAACGTAAAGCTTTTAAGATCATCAAGCTTTTCCAGCGGACTTAAATCGGTTTTGACCGCATTGGAAAGTGTGAATTTCGTCAGCTTCGGCATATTTAAGATCGGAGTGATATCTTCAACGGCGGCGCCCTCAACAGTAAGCTCCGTGAGATTGGTAAGGTTTTCAAGGGGCGTTAGATAGCGAAGATAATTCCCGTCTATTACCTTTTTTTGCAGCTCGATAAAATCACTTCCGACATATTCATATGTGGTAGCGTCTGCGAT
>JAIEDQ010000100.1 GCA_029067895.1 Oscillospiraceae bacterium
TCACGGAAACCGTTTCAACTCCGCAGTTAAACAAAAGTCCGCTGCGCCACCTGTCGGTAATATCATAAACAGCGTCGGAAGCCAAAAAGCTTTCCGAAACGGTAATTTTCACACCGTCCACGGATTCAATTCCCGCAGATCTCAAAGCCGACTCCCAAAGCTGCGCCGAATTCACGTCGTAAACCGATAACAACATATCAGGTGACAGATCCCTGTAACTCTTTCCCTGAACGGTTATTCCATACGGAACTATACCATAAGCCTCTGTAAACTGCTCCGAAAGCAGATGTGAGTAGGAATCTCTGTTTATTGACTTTGCAAGAGCTTCCCGCAGACGTTTGTTCCCAAAGTACTCGCTTTTAGTGTTGATAAGCAGTCCAGCAGTCTTAACGCTTTTACCGATATAGTTATTTCCCTCAAAAAGCTTTTCGTCGTATTTATCAGAAATAAAGCAATCTGTATCGCCCGCAGAAAAACTCTCAGCGTCGGCAGAGCTGTCCCTTGTAATAAAGAAATTTATACTGTATGGGTAGACATAATCCGTTTCCGAATATGATGTATTTCTCCTCATTATAAGGTAGTTGTTGTCCCAGTATGGGTCGTAGTTCCACTCTTTAAGATAGAACGCTCCGTTTGAAGCGCAGGCATCGTCCGCCATACCGTACTTGCCCTTTGTAAGCTCAAAAAAGGTTCGGCAGCATGGCATTGCTGGAGTTTCCGTGAGCATCGTCAGAAAGTTATAGTACGGATATTCCAGCTTGAATTCTACGGTAAAATCGTCAACAGCCCTTACTCCAAGCTCGCTTTTCGGCTTTGTCCCGTTAAGAACAGCAGAGCTGTTCTTTATACAGGTAAAATCTCCGCTGTGAGGAGACGCCGTTTCCGCATCAAAAATCCGCTGAAAAGCAAAAACAAAATCGTCCGCCGTGACCGGCTCGGAGAAATCCTCCACAAGACTTTCCCACATACGATCATGTCTGAGACAGAACGTATAGGTCATTCCGTCCTCTGACATGGAAAAGCTTTCCGCCGCCGCAGGAACGACCGCACCCGAAGCGTCGGTTTTCATAAGACCCTCCATCATGTTTGCAATTATCATTTTCGACTCATCATCAACAGCCATCTGAGGGTCAAGATTCTGCGGATTGTTTTCTATATTCATCTTAAAAATGTGTCCCGAACCGTCGTCCTCCTTGCAGGACGGCAGCATGACCGTTATCCATAAGCATAAAAAAAGAAATGCTATATTACGAATACGAATACTTTTCAAAGCAAATACTCCTCTAAATTTTTTCATATTCTAAATATAGCATTTTTCAGCGTGAATTTCAAGAGCTAAAGCTCTGCTTCCACAACTTTTTTTTCGACAAGACTTTTTTTAACGTCGATGATACGCTGATTTGAGCTTCCCTTAAATTTCAGCAGTATATCCCGCTTGCTTAGAACAAACGGACCGTCTACAAGATAATCCGTTACCGAAAGCAATTCGTTGTAGTAATTTTCGGAATCGGCGTGCTCCGTAAGATATTCGTACAAATAACCGGTGTAGGTAACAACGTTCATGCCCGCCTTTTTTACTTCAAGACCAAGCTCGTAAAGCTGTTTTGCCTGACAGAACGGTTCTCCGCCGCTGAAGGTTACTCCGTCCAGCAGCGGATTGCCCTTTACCTTTTCAAGCAGGCTTTCGATGGTAACGTTCTCTCCCCCGCTAAAATCGTGGGTCTGAGGATTATGACACCCCTCGCAGTGATGAGGACAGCCCTGCGTAAATATAGTAAGCCGTATTCCCGGACCGTCAACTATTGAGTCGTTGATAACTCCCGAAATTCTTATAGTATCGGATAACATACTGTTCCCCTCTTATACGTTGTGCTTAACGCGGTCACGAACCTCGGCAAGCTTAGCGTCATTGAACCTGTCAAGAGTACCCACAAGATATCCCGTTATTCTTCTGATACGCTCAAAGCCCAATCCGTCGTCGCCCTCGTGGCGGTGGCACTTGGGACACTCGTCGCCGATAATTCCCGTATAGCCGCATACAGGGTCTCTGTCAACAGGGTGGTTTATAGAACCGTAGCCTATGCCCGACTCTTTCATGCAGCGCACGATTTTCTCAAATGCGGAAAGATTGTTCATCGGATCGCCGTCAAGCTCTACATAGCTGATGTGTCCAGCATTGGTAAGCTCGTGGTAAGGAGCTTCTATCTTGATCTTATCGAACGCGCCTATGGGATAGTAAACAGGTACATGGAAAGAATTGGTATAGTAATCTCTGTCGGTAACTCCCTCGATCACACCAAAAAGCTTTTTATCCATGCGAACAAACCGTCCCGAAAGACCCTCTGCGGGAGTTGCAAGGAGCGTGTAGTTCATGCCCGAACGCTTTGTCTCCTCGTCCATGCGGGCGCGCATACGGGAAATTATTTCATAGCCAAGCTTGCGGGCTTCTTCGTCCTCGCCGTGATGTTTGCCGATAAGAGCCTTCAGACACTCCGCAAGACCGATAAATCCCATGGAAAGCGTACCGTGCTTCAGAACCTCGCCCACGGTATCGTTGGGCTTTAACTTGTCCGAATCTATCCAGATCTTCTGACCCATAAGGAAAGGATAATTCCTTACGCATTTCTGAGCCTGAATCTTATAGCGAGCCATAAGCTGCTCACATACCAAGTCCATGATCTCTTCGAGACTATCAAAGAAAGCTCCAACATTGTGGTTTGCGTTGATAGCCAGACGGGGCAGATTTACCGAAGTAAAGCTGAGGTTTCCCCTGCCCGTAACGATCTCGCGTGTGGGGTCGAAAGCGTTTCCGATAACTCTTGTACGGCAGCCCATGTAAGCAACCTCGGTGTTGTAGTCGCCGGGCTTGTAGTATTTGAGATTGTAAGGAGCGTCGATAAAGGAGAAATTCGGGAACAGTCTCTTTGCCGAAACTCGGCAGGCAAGCTTGAAAAGATCATAGTTAGGATCTTCGGGATTATAGTTAATTCCCTCTTTTATTTTGAAAATATGAATTGGGAAGATAGGAGTTTCGCCGTTTCCGAGACCCGCTTCGTGAGCAAGAAGTACGTTCTTGATAACCATTCTTCCCTCTGTAGAGGTGTCCAGACCGTAGTTTATGGAGCTGAACGGAACCTGTGCGCCCGCGCGGCTGTTCATGGTGTTAAGGTTGTGGATAAGAGCCTCCATAGCCTGATATGTGGCACGGTCTGTCTCCTGAAGCGTATTTTTTGCGGTAAACTCCTGAATCCTCTTTGCCGTATCCGCATCAACATATCCGCAGAGCTTTTCAAATTCAAGTTCCTTGTATCCGTTATTGTTGTCGATAATGGGGTAGATACCCTTTTCCTCGCGTATCTCCTTGTATATTCTGTCGCTGATATCCTGTCCGTCGTCCAGCTTCGCGATCATTTCAAGGCAGCGTGCAATGTTATAGACATACTTTCTGCGGTAAGTCTTTTTAACGCCGTCAGCCATAGCGTACTCAAAATTGGGGACACTCTGTCCGCCGTGCTGGTCGTTCTGGTCGGACTGGATAGCTATACACGCCAAAGCCGCATAGCTTGAGATATCGTTAGGCTCGCGGAGAAAGCCGTGTCCGGTGGAAAAACCGTTTGTGAAAAGCTTTATAAGGTCTATCTGACAGCAGGTAGTCGTAAGCGTAAGGTAATCCAGATCGTGAATATGTATATCGCCCTGGTTGTGAGCCTTTGCATGACGGGGGTCGAGAACGTACATTTCGTAGAACTGCTTTGCGCCCTCTGAGCCGTACTTAAGCATCGTACCCATAGCCGTGTCAGCGTTGATATTGGCATTTTCGCGCTTGATGTCACTGTCCTTTGCCGCCGTGAAAGTAAGATCCTCATAGATTTTCATAAGCTTGGTATTCATTTCACGGGCGCGAGTCCTGTCGGAGCGGTACAGAATATAGGACTTCGCCGTCCTAGCGTGTCCTTCCTCCATAAGAACCTTTTCAACAAGATCCTGAACCTGTTCAACAGTGGGGATATATTTTTTTCCGTACTTGACTTCGATCATGTCGCATACCTTGTCCGCAAGCTCCAGCGACGTGTTGTAGTCGCTTCCTCCCACGGACTGAGCAGCCTTATAGATCGCCTGAGCAATTTTTTCAACGTTAAAAGTAGTTGTACGTCCGTCTCTTTTCCTTATTTGCGTTATCATCTGACAGTACCTCCGTTCACAAACCTCTTGCATCAGCCACAATATATAGTGTTTTAAACGTCATTGAATACAAGTATATAGTATTTGACTGCTTTTGTCAATATATATTTATAAACATTACCGTAAAAAAAGAGGTACTGATTTTGTGCATATTTAACCGTAAGTTAAAAAGCTTTACATCAGAATGACCGACGAGCATATTCCCGCACCGTCTCTGTGTATGCTTTGCACAAGTACGGTTATTTCATTTTCTCCCGATTTTACGGAAATGTCCGCAGGAGAAGCCCATTCGTTAACAAACTCTGCTGCAAGTTCGTGACCGACGTAAACCTCGCACTTGCCCCAAATACTATGAAAATGCAGTGTGGGAGCTTTGCCGTTGATCTCTTCTGGAATGTCAACCGTTGTACGGTACATAATAAACTTTCCCTCTTTGTCGTATGCCTCCGCAGCCGCACCGTTTTCTGGAGTGAAAGGCTGCCAGCTGTTCATATCGCTGTCGGCAGTTTCGGCGTTGGGATCGGGACGTGCGTCCGTTACGGGACAGTCTCTTATACACAAATA
>JAIEDQ010000101.1 GCA_029067895.1 Oscillospiraceae bacterium
CTGAGCGTTACAATCAATGCAGAAATAACAGCGGCAAATTTAACCTTTTTCATTTGCCTGCGTTTTTCTTTTTTGGCAATTATCAGCCTGATAATGCACACAAGCGCTACAATAAATAGAACCGACATAATTAAAACATATAAAATAAATAATATATCCGCTGCGTCCATGCGAACTAAGGTAGCACTCATTATGCACCACCTCCAAAATTATTTTAATCAACACTTAATAACCAACAGTACAAAATTATTGATTATTAATTGTTAATTTTGCAAGGGACAAGCCTGTACCGGAATAAGCCCGTCCCATGCAAAAGTATAACGTCAATTATTTGTCCCCGTAAGGATACTTCTTGTAGCCGGGGTGCTTGCCGGTAACCTTGTAATTCTCGCGCATAGAGCAGAGACGGTCGATGTTCTCGCGGGAAATCTCACGCTCTCCGCCGAGCAGATGCGCCGTAAGGGAAATCTTAGCAAAAAGCTCCAGAGTTTCCATGCGGTAGTATGCAGTGAGCAGGTCTGCACCCACGGTAAGCGCGCCGTGGTTCTGCAAAAGCATAACGTCGTGTTCCTTTAAGTATGGTGTGATTGCTTCGGGAACTTCATATGTAGACGGTGTTCCGTATGGCGTAACGGGAACGCTTCCCACCGCAATGACCGCTTCAATCATGGTGTAGCCGTCCAGAGCCTTGTTCGCCACCGCGTAGCCCGTAGCCGTAGGCGGGTGAGCGTGAACAACTCCGCCCACATCGGGACGCTCCTCATAGCAGCGCAGATGCATTTTTATTTCCGAGGACGGTCTGTAACCCTCGTTTGCTTCAAGAATTTCGCCCTTGGCGTTGATCTTCACGATTTTTTCGGGAGTGATAAAGCTTTTGCTGACTCCCGTGGGTGTGGCAAGGAAAGTGCCGTCTCCAAGTCTTACGGAAACGTTTCCGTCATTGGCGGCAACCCAGCCCAGCTGCCACATTTTATGGCACACGTCGCACATTAAGTCTTTGATTTCCTGTTCATTCATATTAAAAACTCCTTTTTATGGTTATGGTATGGTTATATTATACAATATTTCGTAAAAAAAGTCCACAAAATTTTATACCTGCGCGAAAAAATAAGCCGCAAACTTTTAGCTATTCTGCACAAGCTGCTATCGCGGGAATTAATTTCGAGCGGTAAATTTGATTTCCGTATTGACAAACTTTTCCTCATGATTTATAATTATATATGTGTATACTATTGTGTATTTGAACAAAATACCGCTTTACAAAATATGTAATATCGCGTACACAATCGGTACCAGAAGTTTGTTATAAAATTAACAATATGTTCATTGACGTACCGCTTGTGTTGTGATACAATAAGATTGTGATAAATTTAACAAACATAGCGGGGACAGTCAAAAACGTCCAAAACGTCAACGCTATAAAAATAACCCTGCGGGGAAAAAATGAAAGGCGGAATCAAACATGGCAAAGGAAAAGAACGCTCCCGTTACCGAGGAAGCAAAAGTCGAAACTGCCGAGATGATCAATACCCTCGTGAGCAACGCAAAACAGGCTCTCGAAGAGTATATGGCTCTCGATCAGGAGCAGGTCGACAAGATCACGGAGGCAATGGCTCTGGCTGGACTTTCCGCTCAGATGGAGCTTGCCAAAATGGCTGTTGAGGAAACAGGCAGAGGTATCTTCGAGGATAAGGTTACAAAGAACATCTTCTCCACAGAGTACATCTGGCACTCGATCAAGCACGAGAAAACCGTCGGCGTTATCGAGGACAACGTTGACGAAAGCTACATGGAGATCGCAGAACCTGTTGGTATCGTCTGCGGCGTAACTCCTACCACCAACCCTACCTCCACAACAATGTTCAAGGCTATCATCTGTGCCAAGACAAGAAACCCCATTATTTTCGGCTTCCACCCCTCGGCTCAGCAGTGTTCCAAAAAAGCCGCTGAGATTCTCCGCGACGCCGCTGTTAAGGCGGGCGCTCCCAAGCACTGCGTACAGTGGATCGAGTATCCCTCCGTTGAGGCTACAGGTCTGCTCATGAACCACCCCGACGTTGCTACTATCCTTGCTACAGGCGGTCCCGGAATGGTTAAGGCTGCTTATTCCGCAGGTAAGCCCGCACTCGGCGTTGGTCCCGGCAACACTCCCTGCTACATCGAGAAAACCGCTAACATCAAGCAGGCTGTTCACGATCTGGTTCTTTCCAAATCCTTTGATAACGGTATGATCTGCGCTTCCGAACAGGCTGCAATCATTGACACAGAAGTTTACGACGAAGCTGTAGGCTTCATGAAATACCACGGCTGTTACTTCGCTAACCCCGACGAGACCCAGAAGATACAGGACGTTGTTATCAACGTTGAAAAAATGGCTGTTCAGCCTTGGGTCGTTGGTCAGTATCCTTGGCAGATCGCCGAAAAGGCAGGCATCACCATTCCCAAGGAGACAAAGGTACTCTGCGTAGAACTGCCCGGCACTGACGCCGAGAAGTATCCTCTCGCTCTGGAGAAGCTCTCTCCCGTTCTTGCGGTAGTTAAGGCTGATTCCACAGACCACGCATTTGAAATGTGTGAGGAAATGCTCAAGCACGGCGCAGGACACACTGCTGTCGTTCACTCCTCCGACGAAAAGATCATCGAGAGATACGGTTCCACAATGCAGGCAAGCCGTATCGTAGTAAATTCTCCCGCTTCCTTCGGCGCTATCGGCGACGTTTACAACTCCATGGCTCCGTCCCTGACGCTGGGCTGCGGCTCTTACGGCAAGAACTCCGTTTCGGAAAACGTTACCGCCAAGAACCTTGTAAACAGAAAGAAAGTTGCGAAGAGGAGATTGAATATGCAGTGGTTTAAGGTTCCCGAAAAGATTTATTTTGAACCCGGTTCCGTTCAGTATCTGGCTAAGATGCCCAATATCCACAAGGCTATGATCGTTGCCGACCCCGGCATGGTTCAGTTCGGCTATGTTGACAGAGTTGTTTATCAGCTTGAAAAGAACGCTACTCAGCCCGCTATCGAGATCTTCAGCGAGGTTGAACCCGATCCCGACCTTACAACAGTACGCAAGGGCGCAGAGGTCATGAACTCCTTCAAGCCCGACGTTGTAATCGCTCTCGGCGGCGGCTCGGCTATGGACGCTGCAAAGGCTATGTGGCTGTTCTACGAGAATCCCGATGCCGATTTCGTTGGCATGGCTCAGAAGTTCATGGATATCCGCAAGAGAGTTTACAAGTTCCCCAAGCTGGGTAAAAAGGCTAAGATGGTAGCTATCCCCACAACTTCGGGTACAGGCTCCGAGGTAACTTCCTTTGCGGTAATTTCCGACAGGTCCAAGAACATGAAGTATCCTCTTGCCGACTACGAGCTTACTCCCGATATCGCTATTGTTGACCCTCAGTTCGTTTACACAGTACCTAAGTCCTCCACGGCATTCACAGGTCTGGACGTTCTTACACACGCTATCGAGGCTTACGTTTCTATCCTTGCAAACGACTACACCGACGCTCTCGCTCTTCACGCTATCAAGCTTGTATTCCAGTATCTGCCCAGCTCCTACAATACCGCAGACCGCATTGCAAGAGAGAAGATGCACAACGCTTCCTGTATCGCTGGTATGGCGTTCACAAACGCGTTCCTCGGCATAAACCACTCTCTGGCTCACAAGCTGGGCGGCGAGTTCCATATTCCTCACGGACTTGCAAACGCTTATCTGCTGCCTCACGTTATCGAGTACAACGGTCAGCCTACGCCTACAAAGTTCGCTGCATGGCCTAAGTACGACCACTACATGGCTCCCGAGCGCTATGCTGAGATCGCTAAGATGCTGGGCTTAGTTTCTCAGGACGCTTCCGATCAGGAGGGCGTAAAGGCTCTTGCCGACGCTGTAAGAAAGCTCATGAGAGATGTTAATATTCCTCTCTCCATCAAGGAAGCGGGCGAAAAGGATAATCATTCCTACATTGATGAAAAGATCTACAACGACGCTCTTGAGGACCTTGCTTACAAGGCATTTGACGATCAGTGTACCACCGCTAACCCCAGACTTCCCAGAATTGAAGAGCTTAAGGAGCTTTACAGAAAAGCTTACTACGGTGCATAATAAATTTGCCGCATAAAAACGAAACGTCCGCAGAGCATTGCCTTGCGGACGTTTTTGTAAAGCGGTTCGCTGGAAGGGGAAAGAGCGTTCCCGAAAAATGATTATTGGGAGAATTTCAAAATGGAAAACGAAAAAATTGTTGTATCGCAGAAAAAGTCCACACTTGTTATATGCATAATTTCATTGTTTTTTGCGTGCATTGTCATGATATTTATGATATTCAATGTGGAAGTCGGCGACGGCGGGCGTATGAAATGGCTTCTTTCGACACCGTTCGGCGTTGCGGTGGCAAAGGTGTTTTTTGCGGTCTGCGCCGTGCTTTGCGTGTACAGCGCGGTAATTTTCATAAAGCGTCTCATAAATTACAAACCGCTGATAGTTGTAGACGAAAGCGGTTTTACCGACAGCAGCAATGCAAACTCCGTTGGGTTCGTGCCGTGGCGGGACGTGAAACGCATCTACATGGTCACAATGAAGCACAATAAGCTTATTCAGGTGGAGCTTGAATATCCCGAGGAATATTTGAACCGTATGGGCGGACTTGCTCGTAAAGCCGCCGAGCTTAACATGAAGCTGGGTTATCAGCCCATAAGCTTTTCGCTGAACGGCACTGGCAAAAATCCCGATAAATTTCTTGCGGACATGATCTCAATTTGGGAACGTAATAAATAAATTGCGGGGGAGTTTTAATTGAGTTACATAAAGGACGATAAAATTTTAATTGAATGTGATAAGGCCCTGATTATGAAAAATATACGTGTCAGCCTTATTTACGGTATACTGTCATTGATCGTTACGATATTTTTGGCATATCTGTTTGTGTGTTATTTTATGTTTAGTATTGCTTTTATCTGCATTATGACGGCTGTTTTGTTTGGATTTTGCGTTTACGGAATTGTTATGAACATAAAGCATCTGAAATCCGGAAACCCTCTGCTTGAAGCGGACGACAGCGGTATCAGCAGCGAAAGTATTTTGGTACGCGGATTTATCCCTTGGGATAACGTTAAAAGAATATATATGAAACCTACAGTGCTTAACGGAAAAAGTATCGAGTATATTGAGCTTGAGCTTTGCGACAAGGAAAGCTATATAAACACGCTTAATGCAAATGACAGAAGATTTGTGAACGCAAGTATTTCCATGGGGCATGAAGCGGTATCTATGACGTTTTCCTCTTCACTTTTTCAAGTTGACACGGAGGAAATTATGAACGACCTTATCACGCTTTGGGAAAGGAACAAATAATATGCGGACGGAACAGGAAATGTACGACCTGATAGTCGGTACAGCGAAAGCCGATGAGCGTATACGTGCGGTGTATATGAACGGCTCTCGGACAAACCCCAACGTCCCCAAGGATATTTTTCAGGACTACGACGTTGTGTACGTTGTCACCGAGACAAAGCCCTTTTATGAGGACAAAAACTGGATAGACGTTTTCGGCGAACGGCTTTATATGCAGTGTCCCGACGAGCTGGACAAGTCCGTTGGCATGGAAGTGGATTTCGATAAAAGCTACGGCTGGCTTATTCAGCTTGCGGACGGAAACCGCATTGACCTCCATGTTGAACCTGTTGCGGACTGCAATATCACGGACGACAAGCTGTGTAAAATCCTGCTTGACAAGGACGGTATCCTGCCGACTATCCCCGAACCCACCGACGAGGACTACCGCATTAAAAAGCCTACAGCGGAGGAGTTTTACGCCGCCTGCAACGAGTTCTGGTGGTGTCTGAACAATGTGGCAAAGGGACTTTGGCGGGAGGAAGTCCCCTATGTCCTTGACATGATAAACCATTGTGTACGTCCCCAAATTGTAAAAATTTTATCATGGAAAATTGGATTTGACACCGATTTCACCGTTTGCGCGGGAAAGTCCGCAAAGTATATGTACAAATGGCTCGAACCCGCTGTATGGCAGCGCTTTCTTGCAACCTATAGCGGCGCGGATATTTCGGCTGTCTGGGACTCCGTTTTTGCAATGTGCGGACTTATGGACGAATTTGCTCCCGAAATTGCGGAAAAGCTTTGCACGGAATACGACTTCACAATGGCGAAAAACAGCAGGCTCTGGCTTGAAAAAGTACAAAAACTGCCAAAAAATGCAAAAGAAATTATTTAGGAGGTATCACTATGCCATTACCCGAATTTGATAAAATACAGCAGAACAAAAACGCCGTCCCCGAATGGGCGAAGTACCTAAAGGACGGCGAGTTTATCAGCTATTCCGTTACATACAAAACCAAAATTTATTTCGACCTTTTCGACCAGTACACCTCTCCCGAGGGCATGACCTACTACGTCTATGACCCCGTGAAGCACGGTGCAGACCCCGGCAAAAAATACCCCGCTCTGATGTGGCTCCACGGCACGAGCAACGCTCTGGACGGCGTTAAATGCATAATGTGCTGCGGCGCGGAGCAGTACGCCACACCCAAGTATCAGCAGGAAATGGGCGGCGCGTATTTGATAGTCCCCCTCGCCTTTGAAAAGCGTCATGCGGACGGAAACATCAGCGGCTCATGGGGTGACGACAACTACGATTATTTCCCGATTTTAAAGGGAGTTTTCGATGCCGTATGCGAAAACTGCAAGCAGAATATGGGAAAGAAATTCATCATGGGAGCTTCTTCGGGAGGCTTTATGACATGGAAAATGTTAGAAAAATATGTAAATTATTTTGACGGAGCAATGCCCATTGCTTCGGGTTACGTCCCCGACGACAAGGCTCTCGATAAAATTTCCGAAAGCGGCGTGAATTTGCTTATTGCTCACGGCAAGCATGACGAAATGGCGGTTTTTGACAAGTGTATTGCGCCCCGCGAGGAAAAATTACGGAGCATGAAAAACACCCTTTGTTTCTTCCCCGAATGGGTCTACAACGGCGATGGCGGCGTTTCCTCAATAGATTACGGCATGGAAATGGGTCAGCACTGTATGATAAACTGGGTGCAGCACAATCTGATGTTCGATGACGGAAAGCCCGCGGACGAACGGCTTCCCCGCGGCGTTACGGGCTGGATAAGGGACGTTTCGGGGCTTGAATGAGAGGAGCAGGTAAATGTTTGGTAAGAATAAGAACGTAAATTATTCCGAGACGGAATTTTCCTGCAAAAGAGACGGTCTGACCATTCGCGGAACGGAGTACCGTCCCACATCTCCGCAGGGGGAAAAGCTTCCGATCGCGATAGTGAGCCACGGCTTCATGGCTTTTCAGGACACTGTAAGGCAATATACAAAGGCGTTTGCAGAAATGGGATATCTTTCCTACTGCTTTGATTTTTCGGGCGGCTGCGTCGTAAAGGGCAAAAGCGACGGCAAGACCACAGATATGTCCGTGCTGACCGAGGTGCGGGACTTGGAAGCTGTCATTGAGTACGCCAGATCGCAGGACGGAGCGGATACCGAAAAAATCACGCTTATGGGGTGCAGTCAGGGCGGGTTTGTTTCTGCTCTGGCGGCGGCGAAGTCCGAAAACCGCATACATAGGCTGGTTCTGTTCTATCCCGCGCTGTGTATTCCCGACGACGCACGAGCGGGGCAGATGATGTTCGCGAAGTTTGACCCGAACAATATTCCCGACATAGTACAGTGCGGTCCAATGAAGCTTGGCAGGGTCTATGTTGAGGACGTTATCGGCATGGATCCGTTCGCCGAAATATCTGGCTTTTCGGGGGACGTGCTTATCGTCCACGGCGACAGCGACAAGGTAGTCAACGTCAGCTATTCCGAAAGGGCGTTTAAAGCCTATGCCGAAAACAGGACGGAAAGCGGCGGAACAGTCGATTTGAAAATAATCAAAAAAGCGGGACACGGCTTCTCTCCCAAAGAGGACGAGACCGCTTTGGAGTACCTTAAAAATTTTGCGGAACTTATTGTGTGAAAGGAACAGCTATGCTTAGAATTTATTTTGTACGCCACGCCGAGGCAATGGGAAACGTTCAGGAATTTTTTCAGGGACGCACCGACTGCGAAATAAGCGAGCGGGGCGCGAAGCAGCTTGAATACCTTGCGGAATGGTTCAGGGACATTCCGATCGAGAGTATATATTCAAGTCCGCTGAAAAGGACGATTTCCACCGCCGAGGCGGTAAACAGATATCACGGTCTGCCGATAATAAAGGACGAACGGCTTATCGAGATCGACGGCGGCGTCTGGGAGGGTAAGCCCTGGGCGGAGCTTCCCGTGCTTTATCCCGTTGAGTACGACCTGTGGCAGAACCGCATGGAGGATTTTTACATTGAGAACGGCGAGAAAATGACCGAGGTTTTCGACCGCATGAAAGCCGCGGTCACGGACATTGCCGCTCAGAATCAGGGCAGGACTATTGCTGTGGTCTCCCATGGCTGCGCGCTTCGTAATTATCTTTGCCACGCAATGGGCAGGTCAATTTCCGCGTTAAAGGACGTGGGCTGGTCGGACAACACCGCCGTGTCTTTGGTGGAATACGGCGACGACCTTACTCCGAAAATCATTTTCAAGAACAGCAACGAGCATCTGCCCGCGGAGATGTCCACCCTGTCCCGCTCCAAGTGGAGCCGTATCGAGGACACTGTCTACAGCGATGACGGAACTATAAGGGTGCGTAATCTGCGGCTGTCCGACCCCGAAATTTTTGCCCGCGAGGAGGTCGCACAAGGGTGGGAAAACGCGTCCCCCGAAAAGCTTGAAATGCGTATCCGCGACTCTGCGGCGGGAAAAGCCATTGCTCTTGCCGCCGACTTCGAGGGCGAGCCTGCGGGGTACGTCAGCGTGTATCCGTTCTGCATGAACGGCGCGTTCGGGGGTAGGGGCTATCCCGAAATAGTGGATTTCAACGTGCTGGAGAAATTCCGCAGAAAGGGCGTAGGTACGCGGCTTATGGACGTTGCCGAGCAGATAGCCGCGGAGTTTTCCGACACGGTGTATCTGGGCGTGGGACTTCACAGCGGCTACGGCGCGGCGCAAAGAATGTACATAAAGCGGGGCTATATTTTCGACGGCTCGGGAGTGTGGTACGGTGACAAGGTTTGTCCTCCGTATGCTGAATGTGTGAATGACGATGATCTTAATCTGTATCTGTCGAAAAAACTGAAGTAAGGGGGCTGAAAAATGCGTATCATGGCTGTGGACTACGGCGACAGCAGGACTGGTATCGCGGTCTGCGACAAGAGCGAAATGCTTGCGTCGCCGCTGACGGTCATTACCGAGTATAATTTTGAACGGTGCGCGGAAAAGGTCGCGGAGCTTGCACAAAAGGAAAAAGCCGAACTTATAGTAGTCGGCTATCCGAAAAATATGAATAATACGATAGGGGAGAGAGCCGAAAAATGCGAGGAGTTCGCCCGTCTTGTAAATGAGCGGAGCGGTATCTCCACCGAGCTTTGGGACGAGCGCAGCACCACTGTCACGGCTCATAATTATCTGAACGAGACGAACGTCCGCGGCAAAAAGCGCAAGGCTGTTGTGGACGCGGTTGCGGCTACAATTATTCTGGAGACTTATCTTGCTTTTCGGAAGAACGGGCAGCAGCGTCCTTAGGCTTGTAAAGCAGCTCCTTAATTCCAATTAAAAGTATAAAAATCGCGAAAATCTTTTTCAGCGCGGGAGAGCCGAAATACTTTGCGGCAACCGCTCCCGCCGCGGAAAATGCTATCCCCGCAGCAATTGCGGGGAAAATTTTTTTCCAGTGTATCAGACCGTTTTTCGTGTGGATAATCACCGACAAAGCCGCTATGGGAATAAAGTAGATAAGATTTATTCCCTGTGCGGATATCTGGTCGAAGCCGCCGAAAACCGTCAGATATATTATCAGTATCATTCCTCCGCCAACGCCGAGGGAAGCGAAAATTCCCGTCAGGAAAGCCGCCGTGAACGACCATATCATTTGAGCAGCAGCCTCCCTCCCGAAACTATAAGTATCGCTCCGAATATCCTTTTGAGCAGGGTGTTGGGTATCTTTTTCATAAGCAGTCCGCCGATGACCGCGCCAGCAAGTCCGAAAGGGATAAGGGGAAGCGCGTCCCCCCAGCGGAAGCTTTTGTCATAGGCGTAAAAGCAGGCTGACACCACCGACAGCGGCAGGGTCAGCGCAAGGGACGTGGCATGAGAATTTTTGACGTTCACGCCGCCCTTTTGCAGCATGGGTACGGCGGCAATCCCCCCGCCCGAGCCGAACAGACCGTTGCACAAGCCCGTTACCGCACCGGTCAGGCAAAAATAAAGCTTTTTGTGTTTTTCGATAAAATTTTTCATGGTAATAGTATCTGCCGCAGGAGAAAAAATATCCGCAAAAAAAGCGAACCTCCGAAGAGGTTCGCCGTGATTTTGCAAAAATAACCGCCTTGCCGCCATGTGAAACATAAAACCCGCACTCGGCAGGTGGGCAACAGCCCGTTAGTTTCACGCTCCCTGCGTCCGTTGCTCCGCACATCTAATGCGGCGGGAGGTCTGCAATCCGCTGACGGAGACTGAATCCCTAATATAATGTGTTGGATTATAAAATCACACTTTATCGGACAAGGCAGAAATCCTTAAGTCTGATAACAGTATACCACAAAGCGGGGAAAAAATCAATAGTAAATTTTAGATGTCTGAAAATTTATATTTCAATATCAATTTTATATTCATCATCAATAAGAATATAGTTTACTTTGTATTCTTGACACTGTTTTAGTATTTCAGCATTATCTCTCAGTACTGTTTCGATCGTACAGTCCTCATCTTCGCCTCTGTTTTCCACAACGCTTGCGTACCGTTTTATATCGCTGAAATGATTTGTAATATAGTTACTGCTCATGACCAAGCAGTAATATTTTATATTTTTCAAATACTCCGCTTCAAAATCTTTCGACCACTCAAAAGGAATATAACATCCTTCCACAACAAGATTTTGCTCATTCTCGATCGCTGTTTTTATCATTTCACGCACGATCGGCCATAGATAATCCGTCAGTGCTTTATCATCACTCACAGGGGTAAGCGTGGTGTTTCCGCTGCGAATAAGCCCCATTTTTAGGTGGTCTATGGACAGATAAGGATATTTATATTTTTCAAGCAGTTTCTGAGCAAGCGCTGTCTTTCCTGTATGAGATGCTCCCGTTACCAAAATAATCATTCGGTTACTCCTCCGATCCAATTGGATAACTTAAAAATTTGCCGCGATATTACATCACGGCAAATTCTGTTTCAATCTGCAATCCGTGCGATTTTCGGTACTTAGAGCCGTCAACACGAAAGGTAAAAGGGATTTTTATCTGTAATCATTCGCCCTCGTAAAGCTTATTGAGCCTTTCAAGGAACATATTTCCGATCTTCTCGTACTCCTCGTCGTTATCGATGGAAACGAGTGTCTCGTCGTTGTTTTCGTCGTATTCCGATTTGAGGACAACCAGCTCGGTATCCGCCTCGATCTCCTTGGTGGGGTCGTCGTAATAGGGAACAAGAGCGTAGTAGCGCTCGTCGTCAACCTCCATAACGTCCAGCATTTCAAACTGCTGTTCAACGCCGTCCTCGTCCACAAGGGTGTAAAGGTCGGCAGCCATGCTCATATCGTCAAAATTATCAGCCATAATGAACCTCCTTAAAAAAGCGGTGATTTCGGGTCAGTCAGGATTCGGCTTCAGCATATGCATATGGCAGCCCAAGCACCCAACTATTTAATTGTACAACTTTTGCATATAATTGTCAAGACATAAACTGCACAAAAATATTGCACAAATACTGTATAGTATTTTGTGTGGAAACCTATTGACATTGCACAAAAAGTGTGTTATACTACAATCAATGAAAGAGAAGTACCGAGAACGCGGAGGGGCGATGACCCGTGATGAACGGCAGACCCCATCAAAACCGCATGACGGACGGTCTTTCATAGAGCTTGGACCCGATGGAACCTGCCGGTTTTATTCCTTACAATAAAACGAAATCAAAAACGCGGCAAGGTCGGGAATCTAAAAATTCACTCGGAAAGGATGGCGAGTCCAATGGAAATAGCAGATAATCAGTTCTCACAGGCAGTCCGCAGCGACTCGTTTGCAGCAATGCTTTAAAGTGAATTATCAGGGAGTCTAAATGTAAAGCCTATATGGCTTCACTCCAAATTACGGCGATTAGCCGACAGTCCGCTTAAAGTATCATAACGAGCCGCATATCTCAGAACATTACGGAACTGAGCAGTGCGGTATTTTTATACCTAAAAATAAATTCCGATAGCTCATGCACAATGCGGAACTGCCTTATATGCAAACGCCCGATGAAAGGGATTTACATAAAAGGCTGCGATAAATCTGATGTAAAAGGTGAGACCAATGTACTGATAAAGACTTTCCAAGATAATCTCATGAAAGAAGTGATGTTTTATGAGGATCATTTTGAAAGGCACAAAGAATCTGCTCATTTAATGTGGAGGGAGTGAGACCACCTAAGCAGTTACTTTAGCTTCGGAATCAAACTGTAAAGAAGGGATGCATATGAAACTTAAATATGCTTATCACGATCTGAATCTTTAAGAAATAAACGTAAGGGAGTGAGTCCGACAGGACAGTTATAACGGTAAAAATTACCGATTTCCGAAAAAATAACGGACGCTTAGTCCGAAAGAAACTGAGTGGTTATTATGGTAATCAGAAAGACTTTTCCTAAAAAATTCTGAAAAAACAGGAGTGAGTCCAATGGCATAAGATGAGGCGTAATGCCCTTGTGCTGTACGCGGTTCAGAGGCTGTCTTCCGTCTCGGAAGAGTACCTTGAGTTACCTTAAAGTACGGCGGCAAGCATAAAGGTTCAACCTTTTAAAATATTTCCGATTGGAGACGGTTGCTATGATTTTATATAAGCTGAGTCGGTTGGAAATCTAATTTTAAGGAGTGAGTCCAATGGCATAGTCCCATTCTCTTGATGAAAAATTTTTCCCGAGGAGGAATGTTATATGTGGCATTCTGAAATATCTCGAAAGGAATATGAATTTTAGGGAGTGAGTCCAATGGCATAAGCAAAGACGTTCCGCAATTTTCTTGAAAGGAAGCGGTGTCTATGAAATACGTTCGGAGTTGTCTGAAAATCTAAAGGATCGGAGTGAGACCACCGGATAATTCAGCGTGCTGAAAAGCCATAAATTTAAATATACGGGAGCTGTCAGGTCGGCAGCTCCTTTTTAGTTTGTAACAGTTA
>JAIEDQ010000102.1 GCA_029067895.1 Oscillospiraceae bacterium
ATAGCCGCGTAATCCTTGTAGGAGTAATCCAGATCAACGTCGCCGTTTATGCCGTTCACCTTGCCCGTGGCGGAATACTGCCACATTCCGTAATGACCGTCGTACAGCGAATTGAGCCTTTCCTCGTCTCCCCAGCAGGCTATCCATATATCGTACTTTTTCAGCGTCTTTTCGTTTATGCACGCCTTTATAAAGTTGGGAGAATTGTACACCATTGCATAATAACCCGCGTCCTCAAGAACGTCCATGAACGCAACGATTATAGCCGTTACCTCCTTGCGGGACATTTTCTTGTAGAAATCCTCCTCGATATCCAGAACGATCGGATAATCGGGACTGTAGCCCTTGATCTGCTTCAGGAAGTACTTAGCTTCTTTCCTTGCTTCTGAGGGAGTCGTCGCGTATGTATAGTGATAAAAGCCGTACGGGATATCGTATTTTTCGCAGCCCTGGACATTTTTGTCCAGCATTTCGTCGGTATGCTCGCTGCCGAAAGAGCTTCTTATCATAACGAAATCTATTCCAGAAACGGAAACCTTTTTCCAGTTGATATTGCCCTGCCACTTGGAAACGTCGATACCGCGCAGGATATCGTCGTACACCGTAACATTCATTTCAGCCTTAACGCCGTTTTCCGTCTCGGCAGTGATGACCGTTGAACCTGCGCCGACACCGATTATCTTTCCGTCAGCGGTGACTTTCGCAACGCTCGTATCTCCCGACCTGTAGGTCAGATCGGCATAAAGTCCGAGAGGATAGAAGATAACGTCCGTCTTGAACGATTTTCCCGCTCTGAGCATAATAAAGCCGTCCGCAAATTCAAGCCTCGTGACCTCGCCTTTTTCGGGCTCTGCATCAACCTCGCCGTCGGAACCTGTTACAACAAAGTAAACGTTCTTTTTCCTGCCGCCCGACGTTTCAAGCTGTACCTTTGCTTCACCGTATCCCACAGCCGTAACAAGACCGTCCTGATCTACCTTTACAACGCTTTTGTTGAAATTCCTGTATGTAACATAGTCGTCCGATTTCAGAGGAGTAAACGCATACTTGATCTGAAAGGTACTGCCTATTTTGATCTGATTGGTCTGCTTTACCTTGAGACGGATACTTCTGGCGGGAAGAGTTACCTCGTGAAAATCGTCCTCAAAACCGCCCGCAACGGCGTTGTCGTCCTCAACAGCGGGAACATCGCCGTCGTAAAAATCGTCCTGCCCGCCGCCGTCAGTATCAGCGTCTGCATCTGCATCAAAATCCAAATTTTCTCCGTCCTCTGTCAGGTCTGCGTCGTCGGACATAATTGTGTCCACATCTTCAAGCTCCTCCGCAAAAACGGTAAGTCCTGCCGAACCTAACGCCATGCAAACCGAAAGCGCTGCGCCGACAAACCGTCCGAATAAATTTTTCTTCACTTTACCAGTCTCCTCCAATAATTGTTCCACGACATAAACGCCGTGCAAAAATACAGTATATATTTATTCTATAATAATACAGCCCTGATGTCAAGTATTTTGTCGGATTTCCATAAAAAACAACGGAAAACGCCGTGCCCGAAAATCATCTATTTTCGTCAAGGTAGTTCTGAACACGGTTTTGGATAGTTTTCGCGACCTCCTCCGCGGATTTCTGTCCCGCGAAATATGCCCCCGCTTCCTCCTGAACTATCGCAGTAACATATCTGTCATTGCGCTGTACCGTTGTTACGGTCTTGATAAAATTCATCATTCTCTCTGCGTCCGCCTCGTCGGGGTAGCCTATGTCGATATCTATCGTACCCGTGTAGTACCAATTTTCATTTATATATTGTGTAACTCCATTGTTGTCTACATATTCATAAGGCTTCTGCTCATTGGCGTATTTCTTCTCAATTGCGGAAAGCTTTATGGGTATTCTGCCGCTTTGCTGTCCCGAAAATTGCTCCTGATATTCGTCGGAAAGGAAAGACTTTACAAATTTCCAAGCCCCCTCGGGTACGGACGACCTTGACGATATTGCAAATTTTATTCCCTGATAATCCATGAAGCATGAACCGTTCCCCTTTGAACAGGGGAAGCCTTTCAGCGTTACGCTGTCTCCAAAATCTCCCTTTTCAAGAGCACGGATATCCTTCGGCGTGCCTGCGCCGTTGTCCCACAAAAGCTGATTGTCCTCTCGCAGAGATTTTGCCGTTTCATAGAGGTAAGGATAATCCTCAGCGGGATCTTCATCTAAAAATTTATTGCAGAATTTCAGCACGCCTATAAATTCATCGCTGTCAAAACTGCATTTGCCCTTGTTTCTGTTGATATAGCTGTCGCTGCAATTGTTCAGAAATAATTCCAGGACGGCGTCCTTGCGGTATACGCCGAGAATTTCCTCTCCCGTCATATCCGCGGTAAGAGCGGAAAATTCCTCCATAGTCCAACCCTCTTTTTCTCCCACACGGGAGGTCTTTCCCGCAATAGTACCAATGGTGAACGTTGGGGCAATTTCATAAAGCTTGCCGCCAACCTCGTATGCCTTAAAATAGTTTTCAAGATAATCGCCGCGGTCAAAATCCGGGTCGCCGTCCATAAAATCATACAGATTTGCAAGCAGTCCCTTTGAGATATAGCTGTCGGCAAGTATATCATACCCTGCGCCGTCCTTGCCAAGCACAAGCACGTCGGGAATATTTCCCGCAATCATATCCGCGTTCATTCTCTCCAATCCGTCCTCATAGTCTGCATAGGAGGTCAGCTCTATTTCATATTCGGGATTGTTCCTGTTGAATTCCAGCATTTGCTGCCTTATGTAGTCACTCAAATTCAGAGCAAACAGCTTTATAAGCTTTCTGTCGGGAAGCTCCTCGGGCGGTATTTTGGTAAGGAGCGATATGTACTCTTTGCCGCGGTGTCCAATGCTGCCGTACCATTTCATATCGGTATTCAGGAACATTATCCTGCCGTCGGGGAGGATATTTATTTCCCCCTCAATATTACCCTTGTCAATGCCCGATTTTATCCAATTGAGAATCAATTCCGTGTTCCCGGTTTCGAGGTCGTAACCGAAAAGCCCCGAGTCGCGGGAGATAAGCAGGTCGTATTTGTCCGTGCCGTCACGGAAGCTTCCGCCCGAAGCAACGCTGCGGCTTTCGCCCATTTTTCCGCCGTCAATGTCAAGTTCAACAAGCGAGGTTTCCCGTACCGCGCTTGAAATCGTTTCGTCCCACGAAAAAGTTTCGAGCATCATAAATATCCTGCCGTCTGCGGTTCTGCACAAGCCGTTGGCGTAACCCTCTTCTGTGGGGTTATTGTCCTTGATTATTTTTTCTATTTTCCCCTCTGCGGTAATTACAGCCGCGCTCTTGCCCGACGATACCGTAACAAGATAACGTCCGTTTTCAAGGGGCAAAAAGCTGCTCAGGGGCAAAAAGCTGCTCAGAGCCAAGCTTCCCATGCCTTTCAGCTCGTCAAGACCGTCCTCTATTTGTGCGCTGCCAAGCTTTTCTCCGTCACGGGAAAAGCGGTGTATCGTAAAGCTTTCGTAAACATAATCTTCTGTGACAACGGAAATTATTCCGTCCCCGTCAATGCAGGCATCTTCTATGTAAGGAAAAATCGCCCCGCTTGTTAAATCTATCTCAAATTCCCTTTTAAGACTGCCGTCAGTGTTCATAACGTCAATGATATATTTTACCGAATAAAACCCGTTTTCGTTATCGGTGCTTTTGGCGGCTAACAGATATATCAATCCGTCATAGTACATTATTTTGTTTATTTCGTTCAGCTCTTCCGCAAGCTCTATCCTGTCCTCTCTGTAGACGTGTTCCTTTGAAGCGGTTTCGGGCTCGGGAAGCTGCTTCCCGCATGACGAAATTGTCAGACAAATAGCCGCAGCTGTTACTGCCGAAAAAATTTTTTTAAACATAAAAACTCTCCTTTAGCGGTTCTCGTCCAGATAATTCTGCACACGGTTCTGTATAGTTTTTGCAACCTCCTCCGCGGACTTCTGACCCGCGAAATATGCCCCCGCTTCCTCCTGAACTATCACGGAAAGGTTTCTGTCCCTGCGCTGCACCGTTTCGACCGACTTCACAAATTCCATGGCTCTTTCCGCGTCCGCGGCGTCGGGGTAGCCTATGTCTATAAAGCCTCCGCCTGTGTAATATCTGTTTTCCTCATCGTAATAGGTCTTACCGTCGCCGCCTATGTACTCAAAGGGCTTTTGCTCGTTCTCGAATTTCTTTTCAAGAGAGGAAAGCTTTATGGGAATGCCCGATGACTGCTGTTCCGAATACATATCCTGATATTCGTCGCTCAGAAAAGCTTTTACAAACTTCCACGCGCCGTCGGGTACTGCTGTTTTGGAGGATATTGCAAACTTTATTCCCATATCGCAAAAGCAGGAGCCATTGCCCTTTGAGGAGGGATATCCTTTAAACGTGACCTGCTCGCCGAATTCGCCCTTTTCCAGATTTCTGACGTTCATTGGAGTGCCCGCATATGCAATGTCCAGAAGCTGTTTGTCCTCCCGCAGAAAACTAATTATATCATAAGTGTCGGTATCAATACCAGGACCGTATTCGGGTTCTTCATCCAGAAACTTATTGCAGAACTTCAGTACGCTTATAAATTCGTCGCTGTCAAAGTAACATTTGCCCTTGTTTCTGTCGATATAGCTGTCGCTGCAATTGTACAAGAATTGGTTCAGCATATAGTCTTTTCTCCATATGCCCAAAATTTCCCCGCCCGTAAGGTCTGCGGCAACAGCGTTGAACTCCTCCATAGTCCAGCCGGGTTTCTCACCAAGACGGGACGTCTTTCCAACCAAAGTATAAATATTGAACGTCGGCGCAATTTCATAAAGCTTACCATTGACCTCATAGGCTTTGAAGTAATTTTCAAGATAATCGGCTCGGTCAAAATCGGGGTCTTTCTTCATAAAATCATACATATTCGCAAGCAGACCCTTTGAAATGTAGCTATCCGCAGGAATGTCGTAAAAAAGCTCGTCCTTGCCAAGAATAAGCACGTCGGGGACGTTTCCCGATATCATATCCATGTTCATGCGCTCCGAACCGTTTTCGTAGTCGGCATATGAGGTCAGCTCTATTTCGTATTCAAGATTGTTTCGGTTGAAGCTCAGTATCTGCTGTTTTACGTCATTGTCAAGCCTCAGAGCAAACAGCTTTATAAGCTTTCTGTCGGGAAGCTCTTCGGGCGGTATCTCGGTAAGCAGGGATATGTACACGTCGTCATAGTTCAGGTCTGCGCCGCTGCCGTGATATCTATACGCATTGTTTTGACAGAGTATCCTGCCGTCGGGGAGGGAGTTAATGGTGTCTGTGGGTATCGAATTCGTGTCCATGCCCGATTTTATCCAGTCCAGAATGACCTCGGTCTCACCCGTTTCAATGTCGTATCCCGCAAGTCCCGACACGCGGGAAATGAGCAGATCGTATTTATCAGTGCCGTTTATAAAAGTGCCGTTCGTGGCAATATGGTAACGCTCGCCAAGCTTTTGAGCTTCAAGGTCAAGCTCCACAAGCTCGGACTCATCTATCCAGCTCGGTATGCTTTCGTCCCATGTCATAACGGTGTACACCATAAAAGTTCTGCCATCGGTCGTTTGACACAAGCCCGAAATGTAAGCGGCTTCGGCAGGGGTATTGTCCTTAAAGACCGTTTCCACCTCTCCGTCCGCGGTAATGACCGCCGCACCCGTGCCTGCTCCGATAAGGTAACGACCGTTTTCAAGGGGGATAAAGCCTCTGATAATCGAGAGGCTTCCGCCCATGACATCATTAAAAGCATTGCCGACGCGGAATTTTCCAAGCATTTCACCGTCGGAAGAAAAGCGGTAGACGGTAAGACCTTCATCGGAATAGCTTTGTACAACAACGGAAACAACGCCGTCGCCGTCCACGCAAACAGCGGAGATATGCAGAGAAAAGCTTGTGCCGTCAAAATCAAGCTCGGTCTCTTTTTCGACAGTGCCGTCAATATTTATAATGTTGAGGATATAAGATACGCTCTGAAAGTTATCGTCCTCGCCGTAAATATATTTTTCACCAAGCATATAGATTTTTTCGTCTCTGCACATGACCTTTTCTATTACGTCCAGACCGTCCGCAAGCTCTATCCTGTCCTCCCTGTAGACGTGGGCTTTTGAGGCTGTTTCCGGTTCGGGAAGCTGCTTCCCGCAGGACGAAGCCGTCAGGCACAGTGCCGCGGCAGTAAGCATTGCAAATATTTTTTTGGATCTCATAAAAATATCCTTTCGTTCATTGGTTTTCGGCGATATAGTTCGATACGCGGTTCTGTATAACAGCCGCAGCTTCTTCCGCGGACTTCTGCCCTCCGAAATATTCCGCGGCTTCATCGGAGATAATCTCGTAAATATAGTTGTCCCGCTCCATCACTCCGACCGCCGAACCGAGCAGATCGTATATGCGCTTATTGTCCTCGTCGGTGTTTACGCCGATCGTTATTTCCTTGCCGAATAAATACCAAGTAGGTTCTTCGTATTCCTTTTCAAGTGCGCTATACCTGCCCTTTTTGGCATTCTCAGCCATAATTTCAAGGGAGGACAGCCTTACGGGAAAATTGGAGTTGGAGGAAATTATGCTGTCCTGATATTCCTCCGAATAAAAATATCTCAGGAACTCCCACGCGCCCTCCTTGTTCGGAGAACCCGAAATAATCGCATATTCGCTTTGAGGGTATATCACCGCGCCGTTCCCGCCCGCTCCGGGGAAGCCCATAAACGTCACAGGCTCGCCGTAAATCGCACGTTCCAATTTTCGTATCACCGTAAAGTCGGCTATTACCCATTCCGAGGAAAACAGGGTGTTTCCGTTAAGCAGGTCGTATTCCTCGTCGATCCAACTGTATTCGTCCGCAAAATAGTCCTCGGATATCTCAAAAGGAAAGCGGTCGCAAAATTCCAGCAGCGCGGTAAATTCTTCGCTGTCAAAGCTACACTTGCCCGTGCTTTGGTCAATGAAGCTGCCGTAGTTGTACTGCACAAGCATATCGAGCGCACTGCTTTTTGTAGTGTATCCGTTCATTATTTTCTTGTCGGGATAAGCCTCTGCAAGCGCAATGAACTCCTCCGCAGTTCTGCCCTGCTTGTCACCGACCAGAGAGGTTTTGCCCGTAACGGTCTCAATGTAAAATTCGGGTACTAATTCGCATAGCTTGCCGTCCCTTTCGTAGGCTCTGAAAATACTGCCTAAAAAATCCTCCCGCTTCATGTCGGGATCGTTGTCGATAAACTCGTACAAGTCCGCAAACAAACCCTTGTCTATATAGCTTTTGACGGGCATTGCCTGATGAACGACAAGTATATCGGGTGCGTTTCCTGTTGTAATATCGGTGTTCAGACGTATAAGCGGCTCGTCCTTGTACTTGTGCACATATTCGGTAAGCTCGACCCAATACTCGGAGCTTCTCAAATTGAAGTTGGAAACAGCGTCATACAGCTTGTTGTCTGTAACAAGCCATGCGTACATCTTTATGATTTTCTTTCCGTCCGCCGTTGTAGCCGCCGTGACTTGGGAGACCTGCTCCTCTCCGCCTTTCCCGCAGGAGGAGAACGTCAGGCACAGCGCCGCGGCGGTCAGCAGTGCAAATATTTTTTTGAACAGCATAAAACTTTCCTTTCCGCAGTTTACCTATTTTCCGCAAAATACGCTGCCGCTTTTTCAGAGTGAATTATCAAATGTAAATCCTACCGCATCTTTTTCCGGTACAGTGAACGTATCATATTTTCCGTTTGTATACTCGGCAACAACTTTTTTCCAAAACTTCTGAGCGGGCAAGTTATTTGACCACTGCGATATTTCCCAGCCTCCAGGAAATATGTCAAAAATTTTCATGGAAACTTCTTTGCCTACTCCCTTATGCCGATATTTTTTCATCACAAAAAATTCAGCTATATTGTGAGGATTAATCAAATTGTTATATTCACAGCAAGACCTCACTAAAACCAATCCCGCAAGCTTTTCGTCAACTCTGATAAAGAACGGATATCTCCCTTCCTCATTCCAATAGTCGTCAATATGAGAATAACCAAAGTATCCATATTCATTTATGTCATCATCGGAAAACTCAGAAAAATCATACTTGTACAATTCCATCATTTGAACAAAAACAGATTTTTGTTCAAGCAGTATGGGTTCAATACTAATATTCATAAATATCCTCCATTCATATCTGACAAACTAAAAGTATTTTGAAAATTCTTTCCGCAGTTTACCGACTTTCGTCAATATAGTTCTGCACGCGGCTCTGGATAACAGCCGCGGCTTCTTTAGCGGATTTCCGACCGTCAAAATATGCCGCCGCTTCGTCGTTGATGATACTGTTTATCTGCATATCGTAACGGCTGATATTTTCAACGCTGTTTATGAAGTCTGTGACTTTTTTATTGTCCTCGTCGGTATTTACGCCGATATTTACCGTGTAGCTGCCGTTCCACCACGTTTTTTCATAGTACACCTTTATGCCGTCGTCGTTCTCATAATAAGGTCTTTCCTTAGCTTTCTCGGCAAGGCTTTCAAAAACCGATCTTTTTATGGGGAACAGCCCGCCGGCTTCTTCGCTGTCCTCGGCAGTGAACTGCTGCTGATATTTGTCGGAAAGCAGATATTTCACAAAGTCCCACGCGCCGTCGGGATTAGAAGCCTTTGAAGTGACCGCTATTTCCGTTCGCATATCAAACATCGCACCGTTTCCCGCCGCTCCGGGATATCCCTTGAACGTTACAGAGTTTGCAAAGATCAACTTTTCAAGCTCCCTTATGCTGCCGAAGCTGCGGAGATGATAGATAATAAGAAGTACATCACCGTCACGGCACGCCTTATAGTAATCGTCCCAGTAATTGCTGCTGTTGGCGTAAATCTGCTCGCGGTCTACATCTTTCGGAAAACGGCTTGAAAATTCCATAAGCTTGATAAATTCGTCGGAATCAAAGCTGCACTTTCCCGTTTCCCTGTTGATAAATTTTTCGTAGCAGACATTGGTCACAGCCGAGAAAAATTCAGCTTGGGTAATGCTGAGATTATATTCGTCTCCGATGATATATTTATCGGTATCGGCATCCGCAAGCCGAATAAATTCATCGACCGTCCAGCCTGGAGTACTGCCTACCAGAGAAGTCTTTCCCACAAGCGTCGTTATGCTGAAGCTCGGTATCAGCTCGTAAAGCTTACCGTTTGTCTCATACGCTTTCATAACGCTTTCAAGATAGTCGGAGCGGTCTATGGCTTCGTCACTGTCCATAAACTCGTAAAGATCGGCAAGAAGTCCCTTGGAAATATAGCTGTCAACAGGCATATTGGGACTGAGCATAAGCAGGTCGGGAAGCTTTCCCGCAATAAGATCGTTGTTAAGGCGCGTAAGCGGATCGTCGGGATATTCCGTTGCATAATCGGTGACCTCCACCCAATATTCTGAGCTTGCCTTGTTAAAGTCAACAACAGCCTTTTCAAACTCGCTGTCATTGTACAGAGAGTACATTGTAACGATTTTCTTTCCGTCCTCCGTTGCTGCAACGTCAGAAGCCTGTCCGTCCCCGTTTTTCCCGCAGGAGGAAACAGTCAGGCACAGTGCGGCGGCGGTCAGAAGTGCAAATATTTTTTTGAATTTCATATAAATATCCTTTCATTTAACAGTTTTCCGCAAGATAGTTTGAAATGCGGTTCTGTATAACATCAGCGGCTTCATTTGCGGATTTCTGTCCCGCAAAATACGCGTCCGCTTCAACTGAAATAATTTCGTAGATACGACTGTCAATATCCACCGAGCCTGTTGCCGAACCAAGCAGATCGTATACCCTTTGATTGTCCTCGTCGGTATTTACACCGCCTATCGGCTCTATATACTCTCCTGTGATGCTGTCGTAAGTCCCCTTTTTGGCTTCCTCCGCGGCAAGCTCCAGAGATGAAAGCCTTATGGGAAAACTCTCTCCTTTCAAAGCTATACCGTCCTGATATTCCTCGGAAAGAAAATATTTCAGAAATTCCCATGCGCCCTCTTTATTCGCCGAATTGGAAATAATCGCATACTCGGTCTCCTTTTTGATTACAGAACCGTTTCCTGCAACTCCGGGAAATCCCATAAATGTAACAGGCTCGCCGAATGCATAGTACTCCAGCATATGTATGCTGTAAAAGTCAATGACAGAATAAAACGATGAAAAAAGCGACGTACCGTCACGAAGATTGTCTTGATCGTACCCGTCAACCTCATAGGGAAAGCGGTTGCAAAATTCCAGAAGTCTGATAAAATCCTCGCTGTCAAAGCTGCATTCGCCCGTGCTTTGATCCACGTATCTTCCGTAATCGTACAGCGCTAACATGAGCAGCGCGCCTCCCTTGGTTCCGTTGCCCTCCATTATCTTTTTATCGGGATACGCGTCAACAAGCTCTATAAATTCTTCAACAGTCCTGCCCTGCTTGTCCCCAACGAGAGAGGTTTTGCCAACAACGGTATTAATATAAAATTCGGGCGCAAAGCTGAAAAGCTTTCCGTTTTTCTCGCCTGCTTTCAAAACGCTGTCAAGAAAATCCTCACGCTTCAGGTCGGGGTCGCTGTCGATAAATTCGTACAGATCGGCAAATAAGCCCTTATCCATATAGCTGTATGTATAGCTTTTCGGCGACGTGATAATAAGTATATCCGGCGCATTTGCAGTTGTGATATCCAGATTCAGGCGCGTAATTGCGTCGAAATAATCCATGTCGGCATATTCGGTAAGCTCCGCCGTATACTCCGTGCTGCTTTTATTGAAGCTGACTATCCTGCTTTGAAGATCGTCCTCCGCAGCTAAAAACGAACATATCCTTATGATTTTCTTTCCGTCCTCAGTAACTCCTGCCATGCCTTCGGAAACCTGTCCGTCCTCATTTTTTCCGCAGGAAGAGACCGTCAGGCACAGCACCGCGGCGGTCAGTACCGAAAATATTTTTCTAAACATAGTAAAATTTCCTTTCAAGCTCTGCAAAAAATACTAATTTAATTGTAACAAACTGTAGGGTAAAAAGCAAATTACAATACAGTGAAAATAAAATTACAATTTGATTGCAAAACATTGGCTTCGCCTTACTGCATTCCTGCCGGAATATTTGTGAAAAAAGCTTGACATTAGTACTATATAGTATTATACTATATAGTAGGGGGTGAAAAATACCTTGGCGGACAAGACAAACGGCGGTTTCCTTATAAGCATGATAAAGCAGATACAGGGAAGAGTTTTTGAAAAGCTTCTTGCGGAACACGGTATCAGCGAGTTCAACGGCGCGCAGGGACGTATTCTTTTCGTCCTCTGGGAGCATGACAATATCACCATAAGCGAGCTTGCCGCAAAAACAGGACTTGCCAAAACGACCCTTACAAGTATGCTTGACAGACTGGAAAAAATGGGACATATCCAAAGAACAAGCAGTCCCCATGACCGCAGAGCCTTGAAGATCGTCCTTACCCCAGAAGCAAGAGGGCTGAAAAGTCAATATGACGCTGTTTCGGCTGAAATGACCGAGATTTTTTACGATGGGTTCAGCGATGAGGAGATATTCACTTTTGAAGCGTATCTTGGGAAAGTGCTTGAAAATTTACTCAAAAAGGAGAATTAAAATGAAAGAAATTATTTCTGAAATTACTGAACTGCGAAAAAATGCGGAGGTCGCCTATGTGGGCTCGGTAAATGAGGCGGGCTTTCCTCAAATAAAGTGTATGCTTGTGCCTGAACACGAAAGCATGAAGACCCATTATTTTTCCACAAACACAAGCTCCAAGCGTGCGGGACAGTTCCTTAAAAACCCCAAAGCCTGCGTTTATTACTGCGATGAGACTAACTTCGCAGGCGCGCTTTTTACGGGGACTATGGAGGTCTGCACCGACCATGAGACCAAGGCTATGCTCTGGCAGGACGGCGATGAGAAGTACTATCCCAAGGGCGTTGACGACGAGGATTACTGCGTGTTCAAATTTACCGCCGAAACGGTGAATTACTACCACGGACAAGTCACAACCCTTTCCATAGACCAGCTGTAAAAAACGAGGATAGAAGCGAAAACCGTTTCTATCCTCGTTTTATTAAAGTCTGCACTTGAAA
>JAIEDQ010000103.1 GCA_029067895.1 Oscillospiraceae bacterium
ACCAAATTAATTGCAGTCAAATTTCCTGAATCAGGTGGTAAAAATATTTTTAAAGCATTTCCCATTGATGCAATCGAATCTGATAAAAGCATCATTTCAGTCGTTTTAAGTTTATTCTCAAGTTGCTGCAATTCATTTTCGTAGTACATATTTTTTATATTATTTACCGGTTTAACAATTTCCAAGTATGAATTTATTATAAAATGAGATACCTCAACCGAACTTGACATTGAAAGCAAGTGTCTGCAATCGTATCCGTTAATATACATACTTTTTGAAGCAGATGATATTTTTTTAAGGAACGCATTATTAAAATTTATTTGTGTTAAAAAACTTCCTGGAATAGGCAAACCGCGTGAGGTACAAATATCTGAAATAATATGTCCAATATATAACAATACAGCAAAAATTTTGTCAGTCAGCGTTGATTTTTTTGTTGGAATAATTTCAAGTATGCCATTGTCATTAATACAAGTTGTAGTACCACAAAAAATATCCACTATTGCAAATATCAGACCAAATAATGGATCATGCGCTAAGCTTCTTAATCTATGATTGTTAGGTGTTACAACTTTAGTTAAACATGATAAATCATACGGGACTTTGCATTTATCGGAAAGATATTTAAAAAATCCCGAATCACCGTTAATTTGTCTAAGTAAGTTCGTTAAAATACTTCCTGTAAATTCATGCTGCTTCCCAACCAACTTAGGTTTTCCTACAAGTAAAATATCTATTGCTGAAGCAACAGCGCCACTTATGCAACAAATAATTACGTCGAGTGCACTCATATCTGGAAAACTTTTGACTTTATCTGTTAAATTTGTGATTTCATTATGAAAATTGGTATTAAAATCAGCAACAATATTACTATCCTCATTGTTTGGAGTTAAGTAATCAATAGGCACTTGTGTTTCAGAAATTAAAGAATTTATATCATTCATTAACTGATTAATATCATTGCTCGTTTTGTCAACATCATTTTTCAATGATTCTTTCTTATCACTTAAATCATAAATATCTTCTTTAAAATCGTTCAAAGTCTTCGAAATATCTATTATCTTATTATTCATTACATTTTAATCCTATCTCAAAACTTGATGTATATTTACGCATTTCAGCATATGATTTTTTAAAGAACTCCAATGTTTTTTTCATATTTTCAATATCTTTCTTATATTTTTCATTTTTTAAGCGAAGTTCTTCAATTTCATCTTCAACCTGTCTTATTTTCTCTTTGTATTGAGACAATATTTTTTGTGCTGATGCAACATCATGCTGCGCATTTAAAATAATTTCTTTCATAACAACTTCAAGTTTTGCAATTGATGAAATGGCCAATTGGGGATTTTTTATGATTGCAGCTGTTACACCTGTTGAAATGCTTCCGCCTGTTGCTAAGCCAATTAAAGCTCCGCCCCCTGCAATAATCGCGGTCCCTCCTGCCATTCCAAGACCTCCGACAGCTATTGCTCCGCCTCCGATATATGCCAAACAAGCATTTGTCAAAGCTGCACCGGCTAATCCAGAAAATTGACTTCCTACCAAAGCCACAGCAATGGGCCCTGCCAAAAGAGAAGCAGCTCCAAATGTTAGCGCAGAAACAGCTACTGTAGTAGCTACACTGGTGATTATTTTACTTGTTGTACCATTGAGTTTATTTAACGTTTTCCGATATGTTTTATTTATTGTATCCACAAAGCTTGGTTTCACAATTACAGGCGTTGTTTGCCTTGTCAGTAAACTATACACAAAATTTTTGCTGGTGTATTTTATTTGTTTATATTGTTTGCTTTTTTCATTCAAGGGAAAATATGGATAAAAAAATTCCGTTTCTAAAACAACAAGATGACACCATGTTTTATTAGCGGAAAGCTCAGCTAATGATTTGAAATCACGAAGTAAATTTTCTGAAAACTCAAGTTCATTCCCTGACGAAATTTCCTTATATACATTCTTTATGCTTTTAACCCAATCAGTTAACCATTTGCGTTTCATATCTCTTTTATTCATATTTTTTTCGTTTTTAATGTCGTCAATTATCTTTTCTCTTTGAAAACTATACAGCAACGCTGTCTGTTCCTCTGTTAATGCGAAAATTTCAATTGTTCCATTGTTGTTCATAATTAAATCTCCTTATATAAATTATTTTTTGATTTTTATCGTTTCTTTTTTTCTGTCATAAATTAGCTTGGTCTTACACTGACAACACTCAACATTAACATACCTTGTTTTTAAATCCATTATTGTTTCAATTAACTTTTGCGTAATAGTAACAGGTTGCCAAAACCCACTAAAATATGGTTTAGATTCATACTTATATCCACATACAGGACAGTAGAATTCATCTCTCTTATAAGGTGTACCGACAATAGGCATAACACTTCCTCCTTAAAATTAATTTTGATTAAAACATTTCTATCCATTCTCCCTGACTGCGAATCCACATATCCACACCGTCGCCGAAAACCTCCGCAGTAATAACATATCCGTCATCGTTTTTCTCAACGATCTTAGCCGTGGGAAGCCTGTCCAGAACAGCTTCTGGATTTACACCCTTGTACAAAAATCTGATTCGTCTCAACTTCCCCCCATACATAAACTGTATCCTCTTACGGAATTCGCCTTCTTCAAATCTGTCTCTGTAGGGTATATCAAAGTGCCTGTTCAGAACTTCAAAGCTTTGTATCCTGTCAATCCGGTAAATTGTCGGAAAAATATCATCGGGATTTTTAAATTCAGCTTCCTTGTCAATGTTCTCAATAAACGCCATCAAGTAAAAGTAAAACTCCGAAAACATTATTCCCACAGGTTGAATGTCCCAATTTACAATAGTTCCATCCAACCGTTCATAAACCATCTTTATGCACAAATGCTGCCTGACCGCCTCGGCAATTTCCCACATTGATTTAATAAAATGCTTTCCGTGGCGCGGCTCCACATAGTGATATATCTCGTTGGAAATCAGCTCTCTGACCGCGCGGTGCTTGCTCTTGGGTATGCAGTTAAAAATTAGCTTTTCAATAATTGGTTCAATATCGCTTTTGCAGAATGCACGACTTTCCAGCAAAATTTTACATACCGCAAAAATTTCACTGTTACTCAAAGTGCGCTCATCTACTGTTTTTAAATAATAACCGTTAAGCTTGGCATCGTACACAAGTTCATTTTCAATTTCACCGACAGCAACTCTATCAGCCAAAAATTCCCGAATGTCTTCAATATCATTTTGAATTGTTCGCGATGATTTTCCGAACCGATCGGCCTCATCTTTTTTATTGATAATTTCACCATTTATAAGACGTGCATAAATGTGAAGCATACGGCAACCTTTTTGCTTTGAAGCGGTTCTATCGATTCCCATAATATCCCTCTTTCGAATATAGCATAAACTTTCCTGTAAACAAATTATACTCATAGGGTTAGAAACTATTTTTCTATGTGAAAAAAATCATGAAAAATTTTACATTCAATGTTATTTTACCATAATAAATATATTTTGTCAATACTATAGGTATTTATTAGAATACCTATTATAAATATAAAAGTGCAAAGAATGTTTTGTATCACATGGTAATATTTTTTCTTTGGTGGAAATTATATTTCTATCTATAGGTATATATCATATACTAATAACACTTTGAAAACACTTCTTATAACAAGTAAAATAATACTTATAAGTATTTATAATTTGGAGGCCATATTATGGGACAAGCAAATTATGTGGGAAACAAAATCAAGCGCTTTCGCACCGTGCGCGGCTGGAGTCAGGAAAAACTTGCTTTGCAGGCAGAAATAAACACTGCCTTTCTTGGACATCTTGAACGTGGCTTGAAGGTTCCAACCGTTACAACACTGAGAAAAATAACCGATGCTCTTGGAATAACTCTTGCAGAATTTTTTAACGACGATCTAACAAGTCAAGTTTCTAAGGATCCCGAAAAGCAGGAAATTATAGATACCATAGTACTCACAGTTCGTGACCTGTCCGTTTCTGAGCTTCACCATGTTGCAGCTGCAGTACATGAAATGTCCATGCTATGTGATAAAAAGTAAAATCTATCGGCATTTAAAAATCCTTTCCCACATCTTTCTGCTCATCCGCATAGACCCGTTCTCCCACCGCCTGACCGTATTTTTACTTACCCCGTATAATTTGCCGAATTCGCCTTGAGTCAATCCGAACTCAATGCGCTTTCTTTTGACCTGCTCACCCTGCCCCTCAAAAATAAACCGATTATAGTCGTCAAGTAGCTTGTCCGCTTCAATGCCGAAAATTTCTGCACACTTTTTTATCACATTGACAGGATAGCTTGTAAGCGACCCGCTCTCATATCGCGCATAAGTACTCCTGTCGATTTTCAGCAGTTCCGCCATATCCTTTTGAAACAGTCCGCATTTTATGCGATAGTACCGAAACTTGTCCGATACCGTTTCGGTATCTTGCGGCAGCATATGGTCGACAAGCCTAAAAATGTGTTCATACAAAGGAACATATTTTACATCACCACTACAATTCCTGACGCAAATGACCAATCGTCCCTCAGAAGAAACATACTCGACAGCTTTACATTCCGATATGGTACAATAGCATTTTCAATACACCGCGAAGCATAAGTAGCAAACCTTGTTTTCTTGGAATAGTCAAAGGTGGAAACAGCCTTGATAAGCCCGATAGTACCGATAGAGATCAGATCCTCCTGATCTGTGGTGACGTTGTAGTACTTTTTTATAATGTGCGCCACAAGCCGCAGATTATGTTCTATCAGCTTGTTCTTTGCGTCGCGGTCGCCCTCGTGCATTTTTCTGAAGCACTCCTCCTCCTCGGCGGCGGAAAGCGGTTTCGGAAACACTCCCCCCGATTCAAGGTGAAGCGCAAAATACAGCAGATTTTCCAGCGCAAGTTCTATCAGCTCGGTAAACATTTTCTCCCACTCCATACATAAGCTTTCTTTAATTAAACTTATGTTATTTCGGGAATGTCCTATGACAAAAATAAACGCCTGAGACCTCAGCATTTCCAAAGTCTGCGGCGCTGTATTCAGAATTGCGGATTTTTGCATTAAACCCAAAATCACCGATCGGATCCAGTGTATAGAATCTGATCGGTGATTTCCTAAAAATTTACTTTCCGTTCATGTAAAGTCTGCCAAGCAGAATAATATCTGCATTTGTAATGCGTCCGTCATTGTTCATATCTGCAACGGAAAGATACTTTGCGCCGTCTCCTGCCATATAGGCTCTGCCGAGCAGGATAATATCAGTGTTGTTGAGTTTGCCGTCGTCGTTGACGTCGCCGGCTATCTTATCTCTGAAAGGACAGTACACTGCGGGACAGTTGCCGTCCGAGCCTATCTGGAAATAACAGCTTGTATCTTCGGGCAAGTGGTATTTTCCTGCGTAATACGAGGGAGGAAGCTCTTTCGGGATATGTACATGATTTAAAGAAGAACAGTTATCAAAAACACCGGTGTTAAAAGTCAGCCCGAAACCTGATATATCAACGGCGATCAAAGAAGTACAATTCTCAAATGCAAACCTGCCAAGGCTTGTCACGCTGTGCGGAATAACAATCTTTCTGAGCGGTGTGCCGCCAAAAGCGCGTCCGCCTATTTTTTCCACCTTTTCGGGAATTTCCACCTGTTCCAACGCGGTGGTTACAAACGCATAATCGCCTATTTCCTTAAGATTTGCAGGAAGCTTTACAGTAGAAAGACTGCCGCATTGCTGAAAAGCAGACTCTCCTACAAGTGTTACGCTGTCGGGAATAACCATAGATGTTACAGATGTCATCATAAATGCTTTTGTTCCGATTTTGTCAAGCTTCTGCGACCTGCTCAGGTTTATAGCCGTTAAGCCGCACTGTCTGAACGCTTCATCGCCAATAGTAACTAAATTTGTGCCTGTGGTAAGCGTTTTCAATCCTTTGTTATCCGCAAAAGCATTTGCTCCTATTGATTTCACGCTGTCGGGAATTCTCAATGTACTATTGGTATAACCAATAGGAGCTGTCGGATAATCTTTAAAAAACGCTTCATCTCCAATAACCTCCAAACCATCGGAAAAAGTAACGGAAAGCTTCTTACAGTTTGCAAAAGCCCTATAGCCGATTGTTTTTACGCTGCCGGGAATTGTAATATTTGTAAGAGAACTACAGCGTGTAAAGGCTAAGTTAGGAATTTCTTCCAGCTTGTTTGACAGCGTTAAGCTTTCCATTGAAGAGCAGTCCCAGAAAGCTTCTATACCGATTTGTGTAATGCTGTTCGGCATGGTAACACTGGCAAGCTGGTGGCATTGGTAGAACGCTCTTTCTCCGATCGATGTAACAGTATCGGGAATTTCAATTAATATTACATTTGTTCCTGCAAAAGCATTTTTTCCTATTGAAGTTACTCCCGAATTAATAACTATATTTGTGATCGTTTCCCTTTCGTCATACCAAGGAGTATCGACAGCATTCGCGTAGTTTGTCATAGGTCCTGTTCCCGTGATCATAAGAGTGTTTCCAATGACGCTATAGCTTGTTGCCGCGCTCACTTTTGCGCCGGACATTCCCCATACTGTAAGCGGTACGACCATTGTCAAAACCAAAATAACTGCAAATACTTTTTTTATCATAATTAAAACCTCCAGTTAAGATGCGTATTTAAGGCAAGTACATTGCCTTAAATACGCTGTAATCTTACTTTCCCGTCATATAAAGTCTGCCAAGCAGAATAATATCTGCATTTGTAATGCGTCCGTCATTGTTCATATCCGCAACGGAAAGATACTTGTCGCCGTCTCCCGCCATATAGGCTCTGCCGAGAAGGATAATATCGGTGTTGTTGAGCTTACCGTCGCCGTTTACGTCACCGACTGTTCCCTCACCCTCTCTGAAAGGACAAACCGCGGCGGGACACTTGCCGTCCGCGCCGATCTTGAAGAAGCAGTTTTCGTCTGTGGGCAGATTATTTTTACCTGCAAAATATTCAATTGGAAGCAAACTCGGAATATGTACATGAGTTATTGGACAACGATCAAATGCACCATATTCCGGCAATGCCAGATCTATACCTGATATATCTACGGCAGTAAGAGAGGTGCATTCATAAAATGCATTGATATCAATACTGATTACACTATGAGGAATAGCTACCTTTGTCAGATTTTTACATGCGCTAAAAGCGCCGTGACCAAGAGACTTAACTCCCTCTGGAATTTCTATAGATGCTATAGCAGCGCCTGTGAAAGCGTTGCTGCCAATCGTCGTTTTGTTATTTGGAAGTTCGATCTTTTCAAGCTGGCTGCACCGGTAGAATGCACTGCCGCCAATAGTTTCTACGCTGTCGGGAATATCTACCTGCATTATTTTGGTGTATGCAAAGGCAGAGACTCCAATAGTAGTCAGCTTCTGAGACCTGCTGAGGTCAACCGAGGTCACACCGTATTTAGGGGCATCGTCGCCTGCAAACGCTTTTTCTCCGATTTCGATTAAATTTTCACCTGTAACAACCTCGGTAAGATTACGGCAGCCCTCAAAAGCTTTATTACCAATGATCCTCACACTGTCCGGTATTGTCACTTTTGTATTTTGGATACCGCCGAACGCTTCTGCTCCTATAACCTCCAGACCCTCGGAAAATGTCACCGTAAGCTTTCCTCCATATGAAGGCTTAAATGCATAGTAACCGATCGTTTTTACGCTTGGAGGAATAGTGACCGAAGCAAGATTCTTAGAGAATGCAAAAGCATATTGTCCGATTGTTTCCGCTCCATTGCCAAGATCCAGAGCTACCATATTTTCACAACTGGAAAATGCACTGTCTTCTATTGTCTTAACACTATCAGGAATATTTACACTGACCAGACTTGAACAGTGAGTAAACGCCTCTTTGCCTATCCTTGTGACTGTATCCGGTATCTCAACAAATTTAACGCTGGAATAAGAAAACGCGCGGTTTCCTATCTCGGTTACGCCATCTTCAATAACGACAGTAGTGATGCGGTCCTTATACTCCTTATACCACGGAGCGTCATCTCTGGTAACATAATTGGGTATTGCCCCTGTTCCATATAGCCTGAGCGTATGCGTGTCCTCAATGTATTCCCAAAATGTCCCTTCCGCCGCGCTGACGTCTGTTTTCAGCGCTTCAAACACCGCAAGCGGCACGACCACGGTCAAAACCAAAATAACTGCTAATAATTTTTTTATCATAATTAACTTCCTCTCATAAAGAAGCGTATTTAAGACAAAGGCATTTGCCTTAAATACGCTTTAAGTCTTACTTTCCGGTCATATAGAGTCTGCCAAGAAGAATAATATCTGCATTTGTAATACGTCCGTCGTTGTTCATATCCGCAACGGAAAGATACTTAGCACCGTCTCCCGCCATATAGGCTCTGCCGAGCAGGATAATATCGGTGTTGTTGAGTTTGCCGTCTCCGTTGACATCGCCGACTGCTCTCCCACCATCTCTGAAAGGACAGATCGCTGCGGGGCACTTGCCGTCCGAGCCTATCTCAAAGAAGCAATACTCTGCGGGCCAGCCAATGCCGTTAGACATATAGTATGAAGGATCGCGTCCCTCGGGGATATGTATATGATCCATTTTACAGCCGCTGAAAACCGCAATACCAAGAACCATGGTTCGGTTTAATGATATATCGGCAGCCGTCATATCTCCGCAGCTGGTAAATGCAAACTGACCAAGGTCTGTCACACTGGACGGAACAACAACTTTTGTCAATTTTGTATTTTCAAATGCATATTTACCTATTGACGTCACCGATGAGGGAATTTCTATCGACGACAAAGCTGTTTGGCTAAACATTCTGTCACCGATAGAAGTCTGATTTTCCGACAGCTTTGCATTTGTAAGCTTTCTGCATTCATAAAATATTTCTGAGCCTACCGTTGTTACACTGTCAGGAATAGTTATTGAGGCAATAGCTGTACCATAAAACGCTCTGGTGCCGATTGAGTTAAGCTGCGCAGATCTGCTCAGATCAACGGTATACAGGTTTTTATTGGTGTTAAACGCTGAGGTGCCAATGGTTTTCAAATTTGCACCTGTAACGACTTTAACTATGTGGGAATTACTTGCAAAAGCATATTCGCCTATAGAGGTAACACTGTCGGGAATTGTCAGCACTTCATTGATTATACCGACTTCATAGGACGCGGCTCCGCCGAACGCCCAGTCTCCGATCGTTTCCAGACCCTCGCTGAAAGTAACATCAAGATTGCTGCACCGCAAAAAGGCTTGATATCCTATGGATTTTACACTGCTTGGAATTGTAATTTTTTTAAGAGCAGAACAGCGATAAAATGCTTTATCCGGAATAGCCCCCAGCTTGTTCGACAGCGTTACGCTCGTCATTGAGGTGCAGGAATTGAAAGCGTCTTTGTCAATTTGTGTAATGCTGTTCGGCATTACAATACCGGTCAGGCTTTTACATTCAGAAAACGCCGATTCACCGATTTTTGTTACAGTATTGGCAATTGTAACATCCATAACAGTAGTTCCCGCAAAAGCGTTTTTTCCTATTGAGGTCACACCCTCCGAGATCACAACCTCTCTGATTGTACTTCTGTCATTATACCAAGGTGTATCTTTGGCTTCTCTATAGTCTTTCATATCGCCTGTTCCGGTAATAGTAAGAGTGTTTCCGATAAGGATATGGCTTGTCTCCGCGCTCACTCTTGCGCCGGACATTCCCCATACCGTAAGCGGCACTGTTGCCAACAGAACAAGCAAAACTGTTATTAGCTTTTTTATCATAATTAAACCTCCTGTTAAGAATATACTGTCGTCAATATGCAGAATTTTACTGTCCTGTCATATAAGTCAAGCTGATATTCACCAAAGCGCACACAGCGCACGGCAAGATCAAAGAAAGCAGAATGATCAGACAAGCTACTCTTTTTTTCATTGCAGGCAGCCCCTATCAGTCAGAATTGTTTTAAAGAAAATGCCGAGAAAGAAAATACTTTCATTCCCGGCATTATCGGCATTAATACTATTTCACTCCCAATGTGCAGACAAAAAATTCTGCACAAAAACCGTATATGCAAGTTTTTGTTTGATTTTTTTGTGCACATTTAGGTCGTGAAACAGTATAAAAACTATACCTTATTTATTTGTGCGCTTCTTGATAAATACCGTCATAACCGCAGCTCCCGCAAGCAGAACTACGCTTACAAGATAAATCGTAGTATTGTCAGATGAGATCTCAGTTGATTCGATGTCCGCAGCAGCAGCGGAGGAAACGTCCTCGCCGTAAGCAATGCTGTCAATTACTATCTTGATCTTCACATCGCTGGGAGCATTGAACTCAGCCTTGCCGCCCTCGATGACAGCAGAGTAAATGTACTCGTCGTCGGTAGTGAATACGTTAGCATAGTATCCGTTATTCTCTGCGCCAAGCTTTACGGAAACGCTGTTTCCATTTCTCTGCGCTCTTGCTGTGCTTGTTTTGCCTGTGATAGCGTTTTCAACCTTTACGGACATACTCTCGTTGGATACTCCTCCGAAAGGAATTATAGGTGCGCCAACATATATTTCTGTAGGACGACCTGCGCTCGGGGTCGTATTGTCAACTATCATAGGCAGAACCTCGGTACGCATTGGCTTTTCGCAGACTGTGCAGGAGTAAGTCTTGATACCGTTGGAAACGGTTGTAGCGGGAGTTGTTACTACGCCCTCGTTTTCGGTATGAGCTTCTCTTGCGTCATCAGCATCGCAGCGTGTGCAGGCGTGCCAGTGATCGTTCTCGTCGGTTGTCCATGCTTCTGCAAAGTCATGTCCAAGAGCATCAATTACTTCCCATTCGCTTTCATGACCGCATACAATACATACTTCTCTTTGAGCGCCCTCTGTCGTACAGGTCGGTTCTTCTCTTTCGATTCTGGGAGTATGGTCAATCATCGCTATTTCATCCGGAATGAAGCTTGCGCAGCCCTCGACTGAACACCATGTTCTCTGTTCACCGTTCTCAGTGCAGGTTGCGGGCTTAACGACTTCTGTGATGGTATGGTCATGAATGTGACCGTCCTCAGCGATACCAACAGTTCTGGTCTGTGTACCGATTTCACAGTTGGCGTTAGCACAGGTTCTTGTGTAGTCGCCGGTACCCTCTATGTTAGTCCATTTGCTCCACTTATGACCTTTCGCCTTAAGTACTGTTGTCTTCATTGTTTCGCCGCAGCGGCTGCATATCTGTGTTCTTGAACCGTCTGTCTCACATCTTGCATCTACCACTGTCCATTCGCTGTTCTTGTCATGTCCGAGAGCGTTGACCGTTTCTGTCTTTTCACCGCCGCAAATGCTGCACACATAAAGGTTTTCGCCTGCCGCTGTACAAGCTGCGGGAGTCGAGCCTGCCTCGTTGATCTGATAATCATGTACGCACGCAAGTACTGTGAACTTGATAGTATAAGTAGTTGTGTCACCCTGTGCGGAAGTAACTGTTACAGTTGCATTCTTGTCAGTGTTCTTGGTGGGGTCTGTGCTTGTGAGTGCGAAATCATTTTCGGCGATCTCAACAGTTGAATCTTCCTTGGAAGCTGTTGCGTCGATCGTATAGGTCTTAGCAGAATCTGCTTTCCAGTCTGCATAGGATACCTCGTATGTATACGAAGTTTTATTGGAATCAAAGCCTGTTACCGATGTGCCGTTTACCTTAAGCGAGGAAAGAAGTGCGTTCATCTCGGTGAATGTAACGGTATAGGTTTTTGTGTTTCCTTTTTCCGCAGTTACAACGATCGTCGCAACGTTTTCGCCCGTATTGAAGCTCTTCGCCTGAGTGGTCTGAACTTTTGCCTTTGCGTCATTCTTTGTAGCAGTTACTGTAGGAACCTTGCTGCCGTTAGGAAGAAGTACGGTGTAGTCTTCGGTATCCGGGTCGAATGCGGGATTAAGTGATACATTTTTATTTGAAAGTACAAGCGATTTCAGGGTAGCGTCATCGCTTCTGCCGTCGTTTACCTTTACGGATGCATTTTCAAAAGAGATCGGAAGCGGATTAAGATCAAAGTCAGTAACATCATCTTCAATCGCGCCGATAGTGAATTCATAATTGCCGTCTTCTGCGGTATTCTTAACCTTGAAGTACACCGAAGCCAGCAGGCCTGTCTGTGTATGATTGGCTTCAGTTTGATAGTCTAACCAGTTGAGACGGTAACAACCCTCATCATCAGCTGTTAAATATGTTGGGGTTGTGCCGAACAGCTTTTTATCTTCAGCTTTGCTGAATTCAAAAACGTCAGGGTCATAATTTACCTTAAGGTGAATCGAAATCAATCCCGGGTTATCGGTAAGGTTAAGGTCTACCCTTACTGTACCGCCCTGTTTTACCGATGCTAAGTCTGTTGCCGCCGTTACTTTTACTGCTCCCGCAGCAGATACGTTCACAAACGCAGTGCAGACCAGCGTTATGAATAATGCCGCAGCAGAAAAAAGTGAAACAATTTTCTTTCTCATAAAATTTACTCCTTTTTTTTTATTTATTATAATGATCTGTTGCGATCACATAATAACGTGTTGATTTTTACAGACTCATATACAGTCTGCCAAGCAGAATAATATCTGCGTTTGTGATCTTGCCGTCTTTGTTCATGTCGGCAATTGCCAGATACTTGTCAGCAGTTCCCGCCATATAGGCTCTGCCCAGCAGGATAATATCGGTGTTGTTGAGCTTGCCGTCGCCGTTGATGTCGCCCTGCTTCGGGTCGGACTGCGTGGGCACGTAGTCTTTGGTGGATACCTTAAGTAAGCTTGCGGGGTATAGATCCGCGGTCGTATCGTAATATGTATAAGCCACACCGAGATTTGCAAACACACAGCTTACTGCGTTGCTTTGCGTTGCACCCTTTAAGAGCAGCTTATCGGGATTTCCTATAGACCCGCTGTCGCAGTTGGTAATGTCAACAAGGTAGCTTTCGCCGCCAAGCACAACTATATTCCACATATGACCGCCTTCGCCTGTCCCGCCTGTCATTACTCCGGATACAGTATAGCACTCAACGCCGCCTAAATCGCAGAGATACTGGAAAGCTTTTGCGTAACCCTCACATACAACATTAGTACTCGAATTGCCGTCAAATACCCACACAAGCTGCCATGGATTGATGCCGGAAACAGACGAGTCATTGGTATTTGCTGCAGCGTAGTTGTAGGAAACCAGATCGCATATCTCTTTTTTATATCCCAGAATTTTATCGTAGGCGGACTGACCGTCGTACTTTGCGGCGATTTTCTTCGCGTTTGCTACAGCGGTTTTCGCCGCGTTGATCTTTTGAGGATTTACCGTTGTATTGTTTGCGCCCATGTAATCTGTAGAAGCGTCAAATGTTACTGTAAGTGTGATTTCCATACTGTAGTCCGTCGGGTCAAAAGAATCCGAATCAATATCAACGCCAAATTGATATCCGGACGTCTTGTCAAACCAATAAAAATCCTGAGGCAGATCGACCATCAGATATGGAACAACCGCATTTGCGGCGTCATAGAGTTCCGCAGCCGCATCGTTTAATGCAGTTCCGATTGTTGAAGCTCTCCTTTTTACAGACGTTACAAATTTTGTGCTTGTCTCGGTGCCGTTTGCGACAGCTTCAATATGAGCACGAAGCTCATTGTAGATCTCAAGCTCCAAGCCTTTAAGCTTTTCTCTTCCGTAATCCGCATAAAGCGATATACCGTTGTCACCGTAAAACAGCATTTCAATGTACATACGTTCAAGCTCTTCCGAGTCCGGCAGACCGGTAACGGGTACTTTTTTCTCGTACACCGTTTCGGGAAGCTCATCTTCGCTTACGCTTATGTCTGCATTTGTCTGCATTTCCATGTTCTCGGCAGCAATAACCGAAAGCGCGGAACAGCTGACAGTTACCGCCAGCGCCGCCGAGATAAATGCAATTAGTTTTTTTCGCATTTGATTGTAGTACCTCCAACTTTTTTATTAGGCTTTCTGACTCATATAAAGTCTGCCAAGCAGAATAATATCTGCATTTGTGATCTTGCCGTCTTTGTTCATGTCAGCATTTGCCACATACTTGTCAGCGGTTCCTCCCATGTAGGCTCTGCCCAGCAGGATAATATCGGCATTGTTGAGTACTCCGTCGTCATTGATATCTCCGAACGGCTTAACGTACTTACAATAGATGCATACGTCGTCTTTAAAGGAATGCTTTGTTTTTTCGCTGACGCTTTGACATATCGTGCAGACCATCCAGTGGTTTTTGCCGTCTGATTCATAGTTTCCCCAACTATGATAATTATCGGGACAGACCCACACGACCTCACTGTCGGAGCACACCGAACAGAAATGGAATTTGTACCCGTAAGCGGAAGCCGTCGGATTCTGAGTAACAATGCCTTCCTCCCATACATGAGTTTGGCATAAAGGATAATCTTTCGCGCAGTTCGGGATACTTAACATTCCTGTATGCTTGCTGTCGACCTGATGCGACCTTCTGTCGTCATCGTTGCTTACAAATGTTGAACGGCTCTTGTTGAACCAGCGTTTGTCTATGTACGCATAAGAATAATCTGTCTGATCCATCCATGTAACGTCTACTTCGTACCACACACCGTCAAGATATATCATGTTCCACGCATGATTATTGCCTGTCATCATTATGCAGTTTATTCCCGCTGCATTGCAGAAATAAGTCATTGCCATGGTATATCCGTTGCAGACGCACTTGCGGTCAATGAGCGCTCCGGCTATGGTCTGGTCATAATTCGATGCCTGATAGGTTATTGTTTCGCACAGCTTTTGGGCGATCCATTTCTCCTTAGCCAGATCGGAACGCAGACCGTTTATCTGCTTCATCCAGTCGTTTGTGATATTTTGTATCTTTGTATTGGCTTCCATTCTCACGTTTCCCTTGATAAATTCGTCTCTTATCATGGGCGCAACGCTTATCATACTGCCGGATGAATTCACATAGCCGGTGTAAGAATTGTTCAAGAAGAAAAACTGCGGATTGGAATAATACACGGCGAAAATTATTTTGTGAACCGTATCCGAAGACATAGGCGAACTTAACTGGATATAATCCGCATAATAGTATTTCCCGTTATAGATAGTTATGTCAGCATAAGAATTGAGAAGATTTTCGCAGGACTTAACTATCTTATTGTAAAGATCCTTTTCACTGCTGTTCATTTGGTTGTAATAGTACAGATTTGATGTATTATAGAGGCTTTCGGTACGCTGGGGCAGCATCGAGGAGAGAACCGCATCTCGGTTAAGCTCTCCGGCTTTCCGCACCGCCTCCACCTCATCATCGGAGATAGGGATAAATTCGATCTCAAACGGATCGGTGGGATACTGCTCAGGCGTTATCTCATCGTAAGCAAACACGCTCACAGACATATTGGCAGCCAATCCCAGAGCCAGCAGCAGCGCAAGCACAAATCTGTTTGCCGTTTTTTTCTTGTTTTTCATAAAAGTTCTCCGTTTCCTTGGGCGTTAACAGCTGTGCTTTACTAAACAGACATGCTCATATAAAGTCTGCCCAGCAGGATAATGTCCGCGTTGTTGATAGTTTTTTCGTTATTCATGTCGGCAACGTCCAGATACTTTGCGCCTTCTCCTGCCATATAGGCTCTGCCCAGCAGGATAATATCGGTGTTGTTGATCTTGCCGTCGCCGTTAACGTCGCCGAGAAGAACGTCTCCGCCCGCAACTGCGTAAATACTGAGGTGATCGGTCACAAAGCTGAGGGTCTTGGACTGGGGATTGTAGACCGCTTTCATATCGGTAAATGTGCCGTCCGCTTCCTTGCGGTACACCTTTGCTCTTGCGCCGTTTACCTTTTCGGGAACAGGGATAGTTACCGCGATCTTGCCGCTTTCGGGCTGTACCTCAACTCCGTCGCTTTTCAGTGAAATGTCATATACAACGGATTTTCCCTTTATGTCTACCTCTTCCGTATCGGTAACGTCGGTTACAAAAAGCTGTGCGTTTTCAGGCACGACCGTGCCCTCGAGAATTGTTGCGCTGACCTTTGTCTTGCTGTCGGTCAGGGTTTTTGCTTTTGAGTTTCCTCCGCCGATCAGTTTTTGATAGTTACATACAGGACAATACTTATGGTACATATTGGTGCCGTCCAAATACGGGGTGATCTTCAGCTCTGAATCGTATGAATGAGGCTGTTCATCTGTTCTTTCTCCGCAGAAGCATTTTTTGGCGTGACGTTCTACAGTAAGCAAGCCCTTGTCATCTGCCGTTGTGTATATCTCATTATACTTTGCGGGAAATTCATGTACGGTATGATCTTCAATATTTACAGCGGTAATTTTAAAATCCTTAGTAAACACTCCGCCGTTGCCGTCATAGTTTTTTACAGTCAAAGAAAGTGTGTAAACTCCCGGATCATATGCTGTAACTATCGCTGCACCTGAACTTGTACTTGTTACATTAAATATGGCATTGCTGCCGCCGCTGCGCCATGTTAATTCATAGCCGCTTGACGGCACAAAAACTATACCTTCGGAAGTAACAACATTCTCCGGCTTACCTACGGTTTTGGCTCCGGCGGCAGAACTATCATAGCCTGCATCGTCCGGCGTTTTGTATCTAATGTTCAAAAAAGGGCTTCTACCCGTTATTACCTTTGTAAAATTCAGAGTATCAATATTATTGACCATTGAATTACCCGGATAGGTCACATATCCCTCATAATATTGAGTTTTGTAATCGCAGTCCGTCAAAGCTTCTTCATTAAGACCGACAATATCGCTTTTGCCTGAAAAATAATTGTATGAGCACCATAGCTGCTCTAAAGCCGTATTGCTGCTTATATCAAGAGATTTAAGCTTATTGTAAAGACAAATAATCTGCTTTAAAGATGTGCAGCCGCTTACATTAAGTGATGTAAGGCTATTATGGTCACACATCAGATGTGTTAAATATTTATGTTCACTTACGTCAAGAGAAGTAAGCCTATTATCGTAACAATGCAATCTTACCAAAGACATATTATTGCTTAAATCAAGAGATGTGATGTTATTATATCCGCAGTTCAGAGTTATTAATGCCGCATTGTTCCTGACATTGATTGAAGATAATTTATTGTTGTGGCAGCTAAGGACAGTTAAAGCTGTATTTTTGCTTAAATCAATTGATGTAATAATATTACTGTCGCAGTATAAGGTCTTTAATTCAGTGAAATTCTCGATACCTTTTAAAGTAGAAATTCCAAGAGCACTGACATTAATATAAGTCGCTTTGCTGATCTCCTCATCGGACAAAGTACCGTTTTTATCCTTGTCGAAATTATCCGCTACATAAACGAGGAATTTCGGATCGGGAAAGTTTGTGGAATTGATAGACAGCTCAACCGCCTTAGCGTCTGCTTTATCGCTGTCACCCGAAGCGTTGGTCCTCTGCGGAGCGACCGGTTCATAGTAGCTGACAGGGTTTCTGCTGCCGGTGTACGGATCGCTGACATAGACGTATGAATTTGCTCCGGAAAAATCCGGGACTGCAACCGCCCGATAGCTGTCGGCAGAAGCGGTAAAGCCCGTTCCCAGCGACATTGTCAAAGCTGCCGCCGCAATAAGGGCAATCTTTGATCTGAAATTTTTTCTCTTCATTTAAAATTGACTCCCTCCAAATTTTGTTATCATAATATATCTGAAAATATACTATCGAAAGTTTACTGCTGCATATACATCTGCTCAAGCTCTTCCGAATAATGAGCAGCCTGCATCAAAACATGACCTGCCGAGGTTAAAACCTTTTAATATTGACATTTCTTAGAATTTCATCTTTTGCGAAAATATTCGATAAAACACCGCAGAAACGCGAAAAAATATTTTGTGCGACGGCAAACCTGACGGTATAAAAAATTTTTACAATGATAAAAAATTGTCCTCAAACAGCTTCATGCAGTACCGCTTACGCTCAATAGACGAATGCACATATCGGTTTAAAGTGACTTGAACCGAACTGTGACCAAGAATTTCCGACAGTGTTTTCACATCAAAGCCCAGCTCGATACAGTTTGTGGCAAACATATGCCGCAGCGCGTGAAAATTTACCGACGGCAGACCTGCTTTTTTCAGAATGCTTTTAAAGCGGTACTGCATTGTACGCGGTTCAATAATTTTTTCGCTGCCCGAAAGGATAAGATCGCTGTCCTTAGATCTGTTTGCGTTCAGGAACGGTAGCAAAAATTCGGGCAAAGGTATTTCACGCGCCGACGCCGCGCTTTTGGGAGAGGAAACTATTATGTGCGTGCCTTTTTCACCGGCTCTGGAAATCCGTTGGACGGTTCGCTTGACGGTCATAACGCTTTTTTCAAAATCGAAATCCGACCATTTCAAAGCACACAGCTCGCCTATCCTGATCCCTGTCGCCGCAGACAGCATTATCCCGATATTGGAACTGTCGGGAGCTTTCAAAAGCTCGGCTTTAAGCACAGACTGCTCCGACCTCGTCAACAGTTTTTTCTCGGAAATTTTTGAAGCTCTCGGTATTGCGGCATATTCAATCATATTGGCGTATCCGTAACGCTTCCGACCGAATTTGGCAACGGATTTCAAAAGCACAATAATATCCGCAACATATTTTTCGGACAGTCCCGACCGTATTTTTTCGGCAGTAAAAGCATTAAGGTCGTCCGCCGTCAGCGTACTGTATTTTTGCTGTGCAAAATGGGGAAGGATATGCTTTCTGAGCTTCATGCAGTAATTGGAATATGTAGATTCCTTGACCCTGTTTTTTAAGTCGAACAGCCAGCTGTCAACAAGCTCTCCGACGGTGCAGCTGCTTCTGCGGGAAACGCTTTTCTGCGATTCGGCGCGTTTTTCGTCTAAAATTATCCTGACGGCGGAATAGCTTTTTCCGTAGACAGAAGAATATCTGACCTTTCCGTCGGCTCGGAAACCGTTTTTATAGCGTCCCTCCCAGCGTCCGTCTTTCCGCCTGTAAATGTTCAAACCTCTTCTTGCCATTTTTATTCCTCCGAATTACGAAAATTTTGACGGCATAAAACCGTTTTTTAATATGCAAATATAGTAAATTATAACAAAATTTGCATGGAAATGTTTGCCATACACTTATTTTGGAATAGTTTTATACAAAGAACACACTATCCTTGACTAATTTTGTTAATAATTTATATTGACAAAATTTTCTTTAAGAGGTAAAATATGAATATATGTGATTTTATACCTTTCGCAAAAGATGAAATTATGCGAAAAAATCCGACGGCACCGTGAAAATGATGCCGTCGGATTTTTTTAACAATACTTGTCATGCGGACAAAAAAGAGGGTAAACACAAAAACACCGCAGACTTCGGTTTTCGCCAAAGTCTGCGGCAGAGTTCCATTTTATTTTTCTTTCGTTTCCGTATTATTTGCTTCGTCCCGATCTTCCCCGCCGTCGGTACTGTCTGAATCGCTTTCGCTGTTTTCCGCGGAAGTATCGTCCTCTTTTTTGATCACGATCTCATCCCTTGTAGGCAGCGAAGTAAATTCGGGATATCCCGGCTGCTCCGAAATAATCTTGTGAAACGGTATAAACGAGATCAGCTTGATATGAATGACCGCCGCATACAGCGCAAACGGAGCGATCCAGACCGTCGTCATGTATGGTATTACAGCAAAAATAAGCGCAAGATTAAGTATAACTTCAATAATCAGCGCAGTCTTGTTCATAGTGCCCGCGATAAATTCAAGAAGAAAAGCTGCCAGCGCAAGCAGCGGTATGAAAAGATTGATCTGCGGAAGCATTTTTTCCATTCGCATAAGGTACGTGAAGCCGAAAAGAGAGTACGCGCCGAAAAATGCCATTACACCCGCAGAGTAAATAAGCGTATACTTGAACACCTGATTAATAACCTTGGTCAGAGCGTCGGCACAGTCACGCTTATGGGCGTCGTCAAGCCTTGGAATGTCTTGGGGCTCAACATTTACCTCAAATTGGAATTTGCTCATACTGCGGCTCCCCTTTCGTATGCGTTGTCAGTCGTTTCCCGTATCTTCGGCTGCCGGATTGATCTCGTTTCCGGTTATATAGTTTTTCCACAGCTCAACGGCGTGATCGTAATTTGTTCTGAATTTTTCCTCGTTCATGCCTATGCCGCCGTGGGGTTCTCTGAACGCGGCAAACAGCTCGTCGGAAAGCGCGGGATATTCCATATCCTCCGCAAAGCTTGTTCCGCTCAGCATATAGCCAAGCTCGGTGACGTTTTCGTCATCGGGGAAATCCTTGCTCAGATCGGAGAAAACTCCGTCCACAGCGCCGATCTCCTCGCAGGCTTCCATGTCGGCAATAATAATGACCGTGTCCCCCGACTGAAACTCCGCCACAAGCTTTGTCTGGTCTGCCTGACGGGTGTACAGATCGTTCTGTGATTCGCCCATTACCGCGGGAGCGTAAAACACTCTTACGTCAACCTTGCCGTCGCCGTTATAGTCCTCGCAGTACCGCTCCAAAAGCAACTCAATGTTTTCGGTATAGAACTGAAAGCTGTCGTCCTTGGCGATTATCATAACCGTAACGTCTGGCTTGACCCTTGTCACCAGATCGTACACAAGGAACGCCATAATAAGGAAAATCGCTGTGCCTATGATAATGTACGCCTTATTGTGATAAAAGAAATTGCTTACCCTCTCCCACACCGTGTAGTGACGTTCCGTTTTGACCTCGGTCGGAATGTCCTCCTCGGAAATGACCCCCTGTTTAAGCTTTAAAAGCTCCAGCTTTTCCTGCCTGAGCTTTTCGGCATAGCGGTCTCTTTCTTTCCGCTCGCGTTCGGCTCTTGCCGCTTCAAGCTCGCTTTGGCGTTTGAGTTCCTCAGCGCGTTCCCTTTCGTTCACCTCGCGGTAAACCTCCATAAATGATTTTCCCTTTTTGGCTTTGGGTTCTTCCGCGGGAATGTCCTCACGCGGTTCTTTGTTTTCGGTATCGGGCATATTAGGTTCCTTTCCTTTTAAAAATTATTCGCTGTGATTTTCAATGTAGTACTTGCAGGCGTCAACAATGAATTTCGCCTTGCTGATTTTATTTTTTTTGCAGTAGTCGTCTATAAGGCTGTAATCGTCGGGCTTTACATTGGCTTGTATTTTTTTATAATTTTCTTTGTTGTACTTGTTGCTTGCCTTAATATGTGCCTTGCTGACTGCCATGTTAACTGCTTCTTTCTTTTTAGATCAGAGATTAGAATTTTCGTCGTGATTATCAATGTAGTATTTACAGGCTTCCACAATAAATTTCGCCTTGCTGATTTTGTTATTTTTGCAGTAGTCATCTATAAGGCTGTAATCGTCGGGCTTTACATTGGCTTTTAATTGTTTATAATTTTCTTTGTTGTACTTGTTGCTTGCCTTAATGTGCGCTTTACTAACTGCCATTAAAATTTAACCTCTTTCATAATTTGTTGATAATCCACAAACGCATAACATTGTACTATTATATTTTCGTATATATTTTCCCTAAATAAATTATTGACAATAACCTTGTAC
>JAIEDQ010000104.1 GCA_029067895.1 Oscillospiraceae bacterium
CCGCCTACCTTGAGAATGGAGTCAATGAAGATCTCCTTGATATCGTAGTTGCCGGCAACAAGTCCCGCAACGAGACCGTAGAAAGCCTCAAAGGAATAGATGTTGTTAGCGTCGGTGTCAACAATTCTTACGGAATGAGGAATGTCGTATCTGAGCTTCTCGCTCTTGTCGATACAAACCACATAGCCGTTTGTGGACTTAGCCGCACTGTTGATCATATCAATTAAGACCTTAGTTTTACCCGTACCCTTAGTTCCGGTGATAATTTTTACCATAAAAAACACTCCGTTCTGCCGTTTGACGGCATATTTTATTAACGTAACGCCGCGCTTTTACACGGACGATAACATAACCTTAGTCTGACAGCTTCTCTTCGAGAGCCGCTTTCTGATCCTCATAGCCCGGTTTTCCGAGCAGAGCGAACATATTCTTCTTGTAGCTTTCAACGCCCGGCTGATTGAACGGATTTACGCCCAGCATATAGCCGCTTACCGCGCAAGCCAGTTCAAAGAAGTAAACCATGTAGCCGAAAGTTTTTTCCGAGGTATCCTCAAGCTCAAGGACGATATTGGGAACTCCGCCCTCGGTGTGAGCCAGAACCGTACCCTGGAAAGCCCTTTTGTTTACAACGGACATATTCTGATTAGTAAGGAAGTTCAGTCCGTCAAGATTTTCGCTTTCGTTTTCAAGGAAGAAATCCTTCTTGGGTTTCTTTATGTCAACAACGGTCTCAAACATGATACGTGAGCCGTCCTGAATAAACTGACCCATAGAGTGGAGGTCTGTCGAGAAGATAGCCGAGGACGGGAAAATTCCTCTGTTGTCCTTGCCCTCGCTCTCGCCGAAAAGCTGCTTCCACCACTCTGCCATCATTGCGAAGCTTGGGTCGTATGATACCAGCATTTCAACGGATTTATTCTTTTTGTAGAGAATATTTCTGATAGCCGCGTATTTGTAGCAGTCGTTGCTTTCAAAGTCTGCGGAAAGAAGCTTGTCCCTCGCCTGAGCCGCGCCCGACATTATAGCGTCGATATCGCAGCCCGCAACAGCAATCGGGAGCAGTCCCACAGCCGTGAGAACCGAATATCTTCCTCCAACGTCGTCAGCAATAACAAAGGTCTCGTAGCCTTCAGCATCGGCAAGCTGCTTCAGCGTACCTCTCGCCTTGTCGGTAGTACAGAATATCCTGTCCTTTGCGCCGTCCTTGCCGTACTTCTTTTCCACCATTTCGCGGAAAACTCTGAAAGCAAGCGCGGGCTCTGTAGTCGTACCCGACTTGGAGATAACGTTTACCGAAAAGTCCCTGCCCTCGCAGAGCGAAATAATTTCATTGAGATATGTGGGGCTTATATTGTTGCCCGCATAGTATATTTCGGGCGTATCCTTTTTAAGGTTGTTGTAAAGCGGCGACTTCAGGAACTCTATAGCCGCTCTTGCTCCTAGATACGAGCCGCCGATACCTATAACGACAAGAACATCGGAATTCTTCCTGATCTTTTCAGCGGCAGCCTTTATTCTGGCAAACTCCTCTTTATCGTAATCAACGGGAAGGTCAACCCAGCCGAGAAAATCGTTTCCTGCTCCGGAACGGTCTGTAACAGTTTTAGCAGCCAATTCTGCGGAAGCCTTTACCGCTTCAAGCTCATGGGGTGCAATGAAATTTTGTAAGTATTTGGTATTTAGTGAAATTGACATACCCTTTCCCTCCAAAAATATTTATAAGACTATATTACTATAAATTCAAGATTTTTGCAATAATTTTTCTCAATCTTGGTGCGCTTCAAAAAAAGTTTTGGTCATTCAAACTAAAATGTTAAAAGTTTTTTGAGTATTATGCACAATGCTTTTGGGGTATCCATTTCCTCTGCGGAATCGGCTGTACGGATATCCACAGCAAAAATCATCTTGTCATTCCGCAGGAACTGTATCTCTCCCACTTTCCGTCCCTTTTCCACGGGAGCGTACACATAGTCTGTCATTACGACCCTCGACGTTACAGACCCCGCCGCTCCGTTCGGCAGGACAACGCTTCTTATACTGTCGATTTCGACTGGAACGGTTTTCGACATTCCTCCCCTGACCGCTATTTCGGTCGGGACGTCCTTGGGGCGTTCGGGAGTAAATACCGTATATTGGGAAAATCCCATGGAAAGCAGCGATTTTGCGTCCGCTAAGCTTTTGTCCTTGTCGTCACAGCCGAGAATTACGGATATATACATAACCCCGTCCCGCTCCGCTCCGAGAGCGGCGCAGTATCCCGCGTTTTCGGTATAGCCCGCCTTAAAGCCTATCAGCCCCTTATAATCCTTGACAGCCTCGTTGGAGTTGACAAGCTCGGTCTCGCCGCCGCGTACAAAATCCCGCCAGCAGGTAAAGTACCCCCGCAGAAAATCGTACTTTGACAGCTCGGCGCAAAGCCTTGCCATATCATGAGCGGTGGAGACCTGCTTATCGTCGTCGTAATAACCGTTGCAGTTGGTAAAGCAAGTATTCTCCATTCCCAACTCTTTTGCACGGACGTTCATAAGCTCTGCAAATTTTTCCTCCGATACGGCAATTTTTTCCGCAAGAACTACAGACGCGTCGTTTGCGTTGCCGATTATCACCGCTTTCAGAAGCTCGTCAACGGTTATCTCTTCGCCCGGCATAAGCCATATCTGCGCGCCCTGCATACTGTTCGCATATTCGGAGGTTTTCAGCTTGCTGTCAAGAGAAAGCTTTCCCGCTTCGATATGCTCTGCCGCAAGCAGTACAGTCATAAGCTTTGCCATTGTACCCACGGGTACGGGTGTTTCCGCATTCTGTTCCGATATTATAACGCCTCCGGTCGCCTCGGTCATTGCCTTGCAGAGCATATATTCCTTTTCCTCAGCCGACACAGCCGTGACTGCCGTTATAGTAATTATTGCCAGAAAAAAACATAAAATCCGTTTCAGTGCAAAATTCCGCATAAGCCTTACCTCCCGATAAAGCTTATGCGGACATACTATCGTTTATGTGTCGCCGACAGCGCGTACCTCCGCGGTACATAATTACTGCGTGTCCTCTTTATCCCTGCTGTACTCTAAAATGTCCCCGGGCTGACAGTCAAGGACGTCGCATATTGCTTCAAGGGTAGAGAACCGTATCGCCTTGACCTTTCCCGTTTTCAGGTTGGAAAGGTTCACGTTGCTTATGCCCACCTTTTCGGCAAGCTCGTTCAGGGACATTTTCCTGTCCGCCATAACGCGGTCAAGCCTTAATATGATAGCCATATTATGCCTCCTTACAAAGTTTCGTCCGATTCCTGCTGGAGCTTGCAGCCGTAGTCAAAAATACTGCTCAAAAGCATAAGTATGCAAACAAAAGCCCATCCTGACGCATCTATATAAATAGTTAATTCCGTACTCGTAACTCCGGAGTATACCGCCTCCGCTGCGAGAGAAAGCAAAAGCATGACGATAACAGCGGCAGCTGTCTTTCTTAACCCCTTTGGAACCTGCGGGATAAACGGCGTGTTGCTTTTGATTATGTTTTCGCAAAATCTGCTGCACACAACGGTTATATACAATATTGCCGCAGATGTGATAATACCTTGGATTACTTTATATATTTCCTCGGCAACACTGGAATTAGACGTTATCGCATAATCTAACGCAATACCAATTAAGCCGACAATAAAAAGACCGACAACAATTATCGCCATGCCCATAGCTATTTTTATAAGCGTAGCAAAAATTTTTATCTGATGTTTTACCTCTTCAAGTTCCTTTGACGTGCTGTTTGTAACAGGCTGTTCCTCAGCTGTTTCAATAATTTTCTTTAATTTTTTCATAAATATTCCTCCCTGCATTAAAGCGTCTCGTCCGATTCCTGCTGCAATTCGCAGCCCCTTGCAAATATGTAGGATATACCCCATATCACACAGCCGAACATCATGAACAGAACTCCAAAAACAGTCGCAGCCACGGTATCTATTCCCACAGACGTAGGTATTGCCGCAAAATACTGGAGCGCACCCAATACTGCAAATCCTGCTGTCCAGTAAGCGCCGCCGCCGATTATCAAAGTATAGGCTATCGCTTTCAGTCTGCGTGGAACTTCGGGCAGGAACGGTGTTTCAGATTTGCGGAGCTGTCCGAAAATAAGCCGCATATAGTTGAACATCAGCAGCATTGTTGCCGTCCTTATAAACTCGGGTATAGTTTCCCAGATGTTGCCCGTCCACATGGTATCTATGCCCGTCAGACCGAGCAGGTAAATGACCCCGAACAGTATCTCTACCGCCAGAAAAATTACCGACGCGGCGTGTATCCTGCCGCATACCTTTTTAAAGCTTTGTGATTTTTCCTTCATAATAAATTCCTCCGAATACAGATTATGTAAGCTTACTGTAATTACACTATAGCACATCGCTTTATGTTTGTCAATATATATTTAACGATAAACATTAAATATTATATGT
>JAIEDQ010000105.1 GCA_029067895.1 Oscillospiraceae bacterium
TACAGGAACTTCTGCGAACCCGATAGATTTTAACTTAAGAGGCGGTAAAGTCGTTTTGCTCTCCCTTTATATATTTTTTCGGCGGATTGCTTTTGGCTGTCCGCTGATTTTTTGCCTTTAATAATGCATATTGCACGACCTTAAACTAATAATTATGGCAGTTTGGCATTTGGCGTAAAAGGGGTAAAAAGGAAAAATTTATTTTATTGTAATATCATCAGAATCATTATTTGTATTAGATACTCTTTACGGAACGGGGGTATATGTGCAGCGGTGATATTAACCGACTACTTGTAAAGGAGCATTATTAAGTATGGATAATGTGATTATTATAATTGCAAAGGATGAAAATGCAGCACAGGATGTAAAGGATGCGCTTAAAAAACTTGAGGCAGGGGTGACTAACGGCAAGAAAAAGTTTAATGATAATGAAACTTTATTGACGGTCAAAGATGTGCAGACATTTTTGGGTATTGGCAAGGAGAAGGCATATAAAATGTTTAAGGATAAGCGTTTTCCAAGCTTTCAAGTGGGGAACAGGAGTTATGTTCGTAAAGATAAGTTCTTTGCATATCTTGATAGCAAGTGTAATAACTCGGTAAAACTGCTTAAATGATTGACTGATTTTAGACTGACTATCATAGCGTTAAATGCCTTTAAACGCCGAAATAACGCGGTTTGAAAGCAATCGACTAACCTCTCCAAAACCGCGTGCCGAGGGTTCAAGTCCTTCTGCCCCTGCCAAAGAAAACGCCGTAGATACGTAATCTGCGGCGTTTTAAATTTGCTTTACAGCACTAAAGCTGTTGAAATTTGGGGCGTTATTTGACGCTTACAACACTTTTGTTTGCTTCCATATTTTTTATGTTGTTCTGACAAATATTATCCTCCCAAATTACATGTTATTCCAAAATTCATATCAATTTTTCCTTTCTACATGAGTGCGGCAAGTGCGGCTGCCATTTCCTCCCCCGGTGTCGCCTCACGGTTTTCGGCGCTGCCCATGCGGGACTTTGCTTCCTGCAGCAGCTGCTCCGCTGCTTTGACCGACGCTTCATCCACATCCATGTTATTATTCTTCCCTGCTTCGCACTCATTTAAATCGGCTTGAATCTTCGCTATGACCGCCTGCACTTGTGAGCGTGTCTTTGCCGCCGCAAGCATACGCGCCAGCTTATCTGCGTTTATGCCAACGCAGCCGCCGACCTGCTCTCCCTCAGTTTCCCCCTGCTCGGTCTGTTCTTCCTGCTCGCCGGCAGATTCTTCAGGATTCTCGACTTCTTCAATATCGGTGTCCTGCTCCTGAAATTCGTCCATAACAGCTTCGGAGCTATTTTCCTGTTCATTTTCCGAAACGCTTTTACTGTATTTTTCATATCCCTCTTTTGAGAAAGATACCTTGTCATATTCCTTTGCATTACTGTATTGCCTTGTTTCTTCAGCAGCATTTTCCTTGTTAAATGTGCTGTTGCCCGCTGTTTTTACATAGCTGCTGTATCCTCCCAAATTACCGGTTATTCCAAAATTCATATCAATTTCTCCTTTCATTTTTCATCATTACAGACAGAATAAATACTCTGTCTTTTGCCTTGAAATCCATTGTGCCATTATATTTTTCCGCTGTACTTTTGATATTGGCAAGACCTATTCCGTGGGATTTTTTGTCCGCCTTATCTGTTGCAGGCAATTCATTCTGACTATTGATCACAAGCTTTCCATAAAAGCTGTTTTCTATCGTCAGTATCAGAAAATTCCCCTTTTGTACAGATCGCAGGCGAATAAACGTATCTGCGCTTGGTTCATTTATTTTCAGCTTTTTGCACGCCTCAATAGCGTTATCTAAAGCATTGCCCAAAATAATGCCTATGTCATAGCTGTGTATTTTCAGTTCTTGTGAAAATATCAAATCATCAGCGTAAATATTTATATTGGGAACGTTTCTCACTGCCTCGTAATATTTCATATTTAATAAAGTGTCTGCAACGGTATTTCCCGTATTAAAACGCACCTCCAGTTTTTCAAGACATTGACTCATCTCCGAAATATACGTTTGCAGCTCGGCATTATCTTTACCATTATTTGAAAGCTGTCTTATAACAGAAACTGTATTTTTCAAATCGTGCTTTACACCGCGCATATCGGAATATATACGCTCCATTTCCTCAATATGTGTCTGCAATCCGTCAATTTGCTGTTCGAGAATTATCCTGCTGCTTTTTTCGGCATTGAGATGTATCATATCTTGAAACAGTTTTACATCAAATAAAACAGAAAGCAGCGATAACAGCAAAATTGCGGGTACGACCACGTATACAGCGGGATACCTTTCGTACAGCATTTGAGTTGCTCCGTCCTCAGCGGTGATTAAAATTATTCGTAAAAATATACATATCATCAGTCCCACAGCAGAGGGTGTAATTAAGAACAGTAATTCTGTTCTGCTTATGCTGTACTTCTTTTCTTTAAAATCCCGCACAATAATTTTCAGTGTGAAATATATCAGCAGCATAATTATTAAAAATTGAATAAGCCGCACACCGATAATATAGACATTCAGCTTTATTTCGATATCCCTTTCGGAACGGAAATTTCCGTATTGAACATATTTGACAATATTGTCAAATATAGCATCGCTGATCTTATCCGATATTATCACAGATATAAAACTGCTTATATCAGTGACTGCCTGAAAAGTTATCACAAGAAAAATTGTGACCGCACGAAACCCTTTATACATCAAGACCGCAATAATAAAAAGTGTTCCTGCAATAATCAGCGATCTGAAAAACGATGTTTTATAGCTTTCATAGTCAGACGGCAGCAGCTCCCAGATCGCTGCCCTTGCCGCAATATAAATAACCGCCGCACACAGACCGTTCAAAGAGCTTTTTATTCGGCTTTCCAAAAAGCTGCCGTAAAAATATTGAATACAATACCCTTGAAATATCAATAATACAGCGAAAAATATATTTGCCGCATCATACATCTGGCACTCCTCCTTTTTGAAGATACCACATATATGTCTTAACAAATTCCCCGTATTTCTTTTTAGTCAGGTAAACCTTATCGCCTTGTACAAGAGTAATGCTGTCGTTGTCATATTCTGTAATATGCGTCATATTGACAATATACGAACGATGACAGCGGTAAAAATTTTCACAGAGCTTATCCTGCATATTTTCAAGTGTACCGTAAATCTCAATGCTTTCCCTTGTCCCGATAATATGTATTTCAAGCTTTTTCCCGCGGCTTTCAATATATAAAATATCCGACTGGTCAAGGGTGAGATTTTTAGTTTTGATAAAAAGACCGCATTTTTCTTTCTTTTTATTTACCTCCTTTTCGGCTTTGTATAATACCTCTGCCAGTTTTTTCTCGTCAACCGGTTTTAACAGATACTGAAATGCATAAAGCTCCAATGCTTCAAAAACATATTCCTTAATACCCGTAATAAAAATCAACACAACGTCCTCCTGCCGTTCTCTCAGCAGCTTGGCTGTATTGATACCGTTTATGCCGTTCATTTGAATATCGAGAAAAACTATATCAAAGCTTTGTCCCGATATAAGCAGTTCATTTCCCGCAGCGTAAGAATTAAGATTGCATTTGGGGTCGTGTTTTTTTATAAGTTCGCAAATATGCTCTCGGATAGCTTTTTCATCATCTACAACCGCAATATTCAAAACTTGTCACCTCGGTTATAATATCTTGAACTGCTTATCAATTATTGTATCGGCATATAATAATATTTCTTTAAAGGAATGGAACGAAACGACCACTTTTCGGGAATGAAAGGAAAAATCCAAAGCAGCAGATATTTTTAATTTTACTTTTTATTATTATATCTTATTAAGATAAAAAAGTCCAGCATATGCGGGGCTTGTTCGTGCTAAGCCGATATTGAGGATTTTTACAGGAAATACGGCGTTGAAAATACTCGGTAATTTTATTTATGGAGTTGCAGCGATTTGTCCGAAAAAATGTAACTTTATCAACAAAAGCAACAAGGGCTGCGTGACGTAAATAACGTCCGCAGTCCCGCATTTTTGTACTATTATTGACAGGAATATTGTTTCGCGCTATAATTATATCAATAAAAAAGTGTATCTTTCAAAAAGCTAACATTTACTTCTTTGCAGAATTTACGGAGGAAAGGCTATGGAATATATTTGGTATATACTTGCAGCGCTTGGGGCGGGTATAGGTACAGGTCTTGCAGGACTTTCGGCAGCGACCGTAATGGTGCCGATACTGATCGTACTTTGCCCAAGCTTCAGTGGAGAAAGCGGCGCATATCAGGCTACCGCCATTGCGCTTGCATCAGATATTCTTGGGTCGGCAGTGACAACAATTACATATGCAAAACATAAAAATATTGACCTGAAGCGCGGCTGGATCATGCTGACGTGTATCCTCACAATGAGTACAGTAGGCAGCTATGTAGCGTGGCTTGCGGGAAATGTTGTATTGGGAAGCTTTACGCTGTTCCTGACATTTTTTATTGGCATACGTTTTCTGATAAAACCTGACACATCACGGGAAAATACAGCGGGCAAGGGCGAGAAGCTTGATTGGAAAGGCGTTGCTATATCCCTGTTTTTCGGCTTGACTATAGGGTTCGGAACAGGCTTTGTGGGGACAGGCGGCGGTATGATGATGCTTGTTGTTTTTACTGCATTTCTCGGCATGGAGCTGAAAACCGCTGTGGGAACAAGCACTTTTATCATGACTTTTACAGCGCTTATTGCATCGGTCAGCCATATCATAATACATCCGGCAATTATTCTGGAGCGCTGGGACGTTCTGCTGATATGTATTGTTACTGCAACTGCGGCGTCTCTTGTTTCCGCACAGTTTGCAAACCGTGTAAAAAACCGCACAGTCGGACTTGTGACAGGGGCGGTGCTTACCGTGCTTGGCGCCGCAATGCTGATACTGAATTATTGGTCGGTCATATCGGAAATCGTTATTATTGCCCAGATACTGCGGTGTCTTGGAAAATTTATCATGTATATAGTACCATGTGTAGCAGTCCTTTTGCCTATCAAGTTCTTTACCAAAGTTCCGCAGTTTGTATTCAGGAAGCTTCTGCACTTGGCAGCTTTCACATGTACCACATTTATGATAGTTGTTGTCGATAGCTGGCAGGCGGCAGCCTTAACGTCCTGCCTGATTGCGGGACTTCTCTATCCGCTGCTTGCAATTCTTGAAAAGGAAAGCTGGTTTAACGGCTTATTTGTTCAAAAGAAACCGGGTGAGATCAAAAAAAGCCTGCTTATGCTGTTCCTGATGTTTGCTGCCGTTGCAGCAGTGGCATGGGGAATCTTCGGCAAACCGTATGCCGCAGCCACAGCCATTCTCATGTGGGGAACGGGAGACGCGGCTGCTGCTCTGTTTGGCATTCCTTTCGGAAAACACAAAGTACATTTGAAACTTGTCGATGGAAAAAAGTCATGGGAAGGAACCGCTGCAATGTTTCTGATATCCCTGATATGCGGTCTGGCGGTTTTTCTTTTATACTGCCATTTTCCGTTTTTGAAATCGCTTGCTCCAATTTTGATCGGTGCGGTCATTGGGGCGGCAACGGAACTGTTTTCTCCCAGCGAATATGATACGGTAACAGTCCCGGTCGCTGTTCTTGCGGTGTTGCTTTTGCTTTCAGCCTAATATAAACTCTGTTGCCAACACTTTTTGCCTATATTGATTTCGTGTCTTTCGGCTTACGCTCCCGACAGCGATGAGGAAATACACTCGTTCTGTACGGGAAGATACGGTATTACTTTCCCGCAGTTTTCAAAGATAGATGTTCTTGGCGAAAACGCAGATCCGCTTTATAAATATCTCTCTGAGAACACAACTTTCGGCGGATTCGGGAAAGGTCCAATGGCTCTTATAGTGGGAGCGGCAGCTAAAAAGATGGACAAAAATTATAAGGACAACGGCAATATAAAATGGAATTTCACAAAATTCCTCATTTACCGTGACGGAAATATTGCTGCGCGTTTTGAACCCACAGAACCGGTCAAAAACGTAAAATCAAAGGTGGAGGAATTGCTGTAATGTTTCATTTTGATTATAAAACACATGATACCTGTTCTCAGCTAATAAGTCTGGATATAGACGGCGACAGAGTTTATAACGTCAGCTTTACGGGAGGCTGCAACGGAAATCTTAAGGCTATCCCGATTTT
>JAIEDQ010000106.1 GCA_029067895.1 Oscillospiraceae bacterium
CGCCCTTGGAAGTGGAAACGATAGCGATACCGAGACCCTTCATAACCTTGGGCATATCCTCGCAGCTTGAATAAATACGAAGTCCGGGCTTGGAAACTCTTCTCAGACCTGTGATGACCTGGGACTTGTTCTCACCGTACTTCAGCGTGATCCTGATGATTCCCTGCTTTCCGTCGTCGATTATCTGATAGCTCTTGATGTATCCCTCGTCAACAAGGATCTGAGCGATAGACTTCTTCATATTGGAAGCGGGAACGTCAACTGTTGCGTGCTTTGCGGAATTAGCGTTGCGAATTCTCGTAAGAATGTCCGCAATTGTATCTGTGATTTGCATAACGGTTAACCTCCTTTAATTAGTAAAACAGCGCGTCGGCGGGATTTACCAGCTTGCTTTCTTCACGCCGGGAATCTGACCGCTGTGAGCAAGCTCCCTGAAGCAGATACGGCAGATGCCGAATTTTCTCATATAAGCGTGAGGTCTGCCGCAGATCTTGCATCTGTTGTAAGCTCTTGTGCTGTACTTAGGAGTTCTCTGCTGCTTTATCTTCATAGACGTTTTAGCCATTTGAATATCCCTCCCTTATTACTTTGCGAAAGGAGCGCCCATCAGCTCCAGCAGAGCCTTTGCCTCCTCGTCGGTGTTAGCGGTAGTGATGATGTTGATATCCATACCGCGAACCTTGTCGATCTTATCGTACTCGATCTCGGGGAAAATGAGCTGCTCCTTGATACCTGTGGAGTAGTTTCCTCTTCCGTCGAAGGAGTTTCCGTTGATGCCTCTGAAGTCACGAACACGGGGGAACGCAACGTTGAAGAGTCTGTCAAGGAATTCATACATTTTTTCGCTTCTGAGCGTTACCTTAACGCCGATAGGCATACCTTCGCGGAGCTTGAAGTTCGCGACGGATTTCTTAGCGCGGCATACCACGGGCTTCTGACCTGTGATAGCAGCCAGATCGGTCATGATAGCGTCGATTACCTTGGCGTTGTCCTTAGCTTCGCCTGCGCCGACGTTGATAACGACCTTGTCGATTTTAGGAATCTGCATTACGCTTTTGTAGCCGAACTTTTTCATTAAAGCGGGAGCCACTGTGCTGACATAGAGTTCCTTAAGATTAGATGCCATATCAATTAACTCCTTTCCTTAATAAGCTTTGCCGCAGTCCGCGTGCTTGCATACTCTTACCTTAGAGCCGTCCGCCTCGATCCTGTGAGCCTGCCTTGTGGGCTTGCCGCACTTGGGGCATACAGCCATAACCTTGGATGCGTAGAGGGGAGCTTCGCACTTTACGATGCCGCCCTGCTGACCCATCTGTCTGGGTTTAACGTGCTTTGTAACAATGTTGAGACCCTCAACGATAACTTTTTTCTCCTTAGGGGATACCTCAAGGACTTTACCCTGCTTGCCCTTGTCCTTGCCGGACAGGATAACGACGGTATCGCCCGTTTTAACGTGCAGATTATTCATAGCCGTAACGCCTCCTTACAGAACCTCGGGAGCAAGCGAAAGGATCTTCATATAATCCTTGTCTCTCAGCTCACGGGCAACAGGTCCAAAAATACGGGTACCTCTGGGGTTTTTGTCTTCCTTGATAATAACGGCAGCGTTCTCGTCGAAGCGGATATAGGTACCGTCCTCGCGTCTGAGTCCCTTGGCGGAACGAACGATAACTGCCTTAACAACGTCGCCTTTTTTAACAACGCCGCCTGGTGTTGCTTTCTTGACCGAAGCAACAACAACGTCACCGATGTTAGCGTATCTTCTGCGGGTACCGCCCAGAACTCTGATACACATGAGTTCCTTTGCGCCCGTGTTGTCGGCGACTTTCAGATAAGTCTGCATCTGAATCATAGCTTTATTCTCCTCTCTACCGGAAGCAAGAGGTCAAGAAGCGTGAGGCAAATCCGCCTCAAAGCTTCTTTACTGTCTGCCACATAGATATTTTAGTTTAGCTGTACGGACGATGTCCAACGTATCCGTGCGTATCGCTTACCCAAGCATACCGCCCCTGCAAGCACACAGCCCGGACGTTTTGCTCCGTACCCTTACTTAGCCTGCTCGATGACCTTAACGAGACGCCATCTCTTGTCCTTGGAAATAGGACGTGTCTCCATGATCTCAACGCGGTCGCCGATATTGCAGGTGTTGTTTTCGTCGTGAGCCTTAAGCTTGATCGTTCTCTTGATGATCTTCTTGTACAGAGGGTGCTGTACGTTATCAACAATAGCAACAACAATGGTTTTGTCCATCTTATTGGAAACTACCTTGCCAACTCTGGTCTTTCTGAGATTTCTTTCAGCCATTTTTGTTTCCCTCCTTCACTTACTGCTCTGAATCGGAACGCTCGCGGAGAATAGTCTTTATTCTCGCAATGTCCTTCTTCACAGCCTTGAGACGCGTAGGGTTGTCGAGCTGATTGATAGCGTGCTGAAAGCGAAGGGCGAAAAGCTCCTTCTTCAGGTCGGCAAGCTTGTTGTCAAGCTCAAGAGTAGTCATATCTCTGACTTCTGCTGCTTTCATTATTCGCTCGCCTCCTCTTTCTTAACAAACTTACACTTGATGGGAAGCTTGTGCATAGCAAGACGCATAGCCTCTCTTGCGATCTCCTCGTTTACGCCGGCGATCTCGAACATAACTCTGCCCGGCTTAACTACAGCTACCCAGTACTCGGGAGAACCTTTACCGGAACCCATTCGAGTTTCAGCGGGCTTTTCTGTGATAGGCTTGTCGGGGAATATCTTGATCCAAACCTGACCGCCTCTCTTGATATAACGTGTCATAGCGATACGGGCAGCCTCGATCTGGTTGGAAGTGATCCAAGCGGGCTCAAGAGCCTGCAAGCCGAACTCGCCGTTGGAAACCTTGTTTCCGCGGTAAGCCTTACCTGTAAGGCGGCCTCTCTGTACTCTTCTGTACTTAACTCTCTTAGGAAGCAGCATTACTGATTACCTCCTTCTCTTCTCGGTGCGCGCTCTCTGCGCTCGCCGCGATTTCCGCCTCTGCGGTCATCGTTGTTTCTGCGGGGCTTTCTCTCGGATCTCTCAGCCATAACTCTTGCCTTGGCAACGTCGCCCTTGAGAACCTCACCCTTGTAGATCCAAACCTTAACGCCGATTCTGCCGTAAGTTGTGGCAGCCTCAGCAAATCCGTAGTCGATATCTGCTCGGATAGTCTGGAGGGGAATAGTACCCTCATGGTAGGACTCGGAACGAGCGATCTCGGCGCCGCCGATACGACCGCTTACCATTACCTTGATACCCTTGGCACCAAGCTTCATGGATCTTCCGATAGCCTGCTTCATAGCTCTTCTGTAGGAAGCACGGTTTTCAAGCTGAGCTGCGATGCTTTCAGCAACGAGCTGAGCGTCCATATCGGGGGACTTAACCTCCACGATATTGATGGAAACGGACTTCTTCATCATCTTCTCGATGTCCAGACGGAGCTTTTCAATATTCTCACCGCCGCGTCCGATAACGATACCGGGCTTAGCGCAGTGAACGTGGATCCTTACCTTATCTGCGAATCTTTCGATCTCAATGCGGGGAACGCCTGCTGCATAAAGGTTTTTCTTGATATAGTTGCGGACGTTGTAGTCCTCAACCAAAGTATCGCCGAAAGTTGCCTTGTTTGCAAACCAGCGGGAATCCCAATCCTTAATAACGCCTACACGAAGACCGTGCGGATTAACCTTCTGTCCCATTTAGTTTACCTCCTCTTTCGACTTATTCTTTTTCCTTAACTGCAAGAGTAACATGGGAAGTTCTCTTGAGTATGCGGAACGCCCTGCCCTGTGCTCTGGGCATAATTCTCTTCATGATAGGACCGGGGCAAACGAAGCACTCGGAAATGTAGAGATTGTCTCTGTCCATTCCGAAGTTGTTCTCAGCGTTTGCGATCGCGGACTTCAGAAGCTTCTCCAGGTATTCACAGGCAGATTTGGGCGTGTGCTGAAGGATCGCCATAGCGGTCTCCGTGTCCTTTCCTCTGATGAGGTCGAGAACGATCTGGACTTTTCTCGGCGCGATCCGAGCATTTTTAAGATATGCTCTTGCTTCCATTGTAATTTCTCCTCTCTGCCTTATTATTTACCGTTGTTGGAAACTTTGGAACCAGCGTGTCCCTTGTAGGTTCTTGTGGGAGCGAATTCGCCCAGCTTGTGACCTACCATATCTTCCGTAACGTATACGGGAACGTGCTTTCTGCCGTCATGAACGGCAAAGGTATGACCAACGAAATCGGGGTAGATCGTAGAAGAACGGCTCCATGTCTTGAGAACCTTTTTCTCGCCCGCTTCGTTCATAGCGATAACTCTTTTCAGAAGGACCTCTTGTACGTATGGTCCCTTTTTAACGCTTCTGCTCATTGGTTTTCCTCCTCTCATATTTACGAGGCAAGATGTGCGGGGATAACCCCCACATCCCTCTTTATGATTTCAATGAGTCGGTCATGCGACCGAATATTCATTTTGGTGAAACGTAATAATTTTATTACGCAACATTTCCGCGGAAATAGTTCCGCGCGTCTCCCGACTTATTTACCGTTTCTTCTCTTAACGATAAACTTGTCTGTACGGTGGTGCTGCTTTCTGGTCTTGTAACCGAGAGCGGGCTTACCCCAAGGAGTAACAGGTCCGGGACGACCGACAGGTGATTTACCTTCACCACCGCCGTGAGGGTGGTCGCAGGGGTTCATGACAGAACCGCGGACTGTAGGTCTGATACCCAGGTGACGGGGCTTACCTGCCTTACCGAGGCTTACGTTCTCGTGGTCAATGTTGGAAACC
>JAIEDQ010000107.1 GCA_029067895.1 Oscillospiraceae bacterium
AATGTCATGCGGGACAGCGAGGAAAATTCCGAGCATATCCGTTTGATCGGTGAAAATATGAGCGAGATCTCTGAAAATCTCCGTAACCTCGATAATATGAGCCGCGAGATCGAACAGCTTTTGAGACATTCCGATGAGATAACCGCTGAAAACAACGAATCGCTGCTCCGTGCCGAAGACGGTATGAAGCAGATATACGCTCACACCGACGACAGCATGAAGATAATTCTGGAGCTTTCCGAGCAGTCGAAACGAATTTCCGATATAGTTGAAATGATCGACGATATTTCATTGCAAACCGATATTCTTGCCATAAACGCTCAGATAGAGGCGGCTCATGCAGGAAGCGCAGGCGCAGGCTTTGCGGTAGTTTCACAGGAAATAGGCACGCTTTCGGTACGGACTAAAAACTCGGCGAAGGATATAGGCGACATTATTTCGCTTTTCATGAAGAATATTAACGCCGCAGTTTCCACAATGAAGCAGAACTCCGCGCTCACGCAGGAGGGCATGGAAAATATGAAGCTGATGAAAGCCTCGGCGGATAAGATAAGCAGCTCCAACAGCGAAATTTCCCAAAATGTCGGACATATCACAGAGGTGATATCATGCGTTGCAAAAAGCGGGAACGAGGTCACGGACAGGCTTTCGGGCGTAAGCGAAAATATTGAAAAGAACTATGTAGCCGTTTCCTCGGTTTCGGAAACGATACGGCAAAACAGTGAGGACATAGACGCTCTCGGCGAAATGGTAAAGGATATCCGCGAAATGTCCGAACAGCTTGATACGCTTGTGAAATAACGCCGAAAAAACAGATATAAAAAATTCTTCCGGAGTGTTCCATAATCAGAGTACACAACGTCATAGCTGAAAAGGCTGCGTAGTAATACGCAGCCTTTCGTGTAATTCTTATGTCAAAACTGTTTTCCGTCTCGGGAACAAACTTATGCCGCCCTTGCTATAGACGCCGGCAGAGAGCTGAGGAAATAAAATAGCAGTATATCATACAATTGAGACTGCTTGAAATGCAGAAATTTTGGCATAAATTTTGTTGATTTTTTTCCGCATTCGTGATACAATAATCCTATGTGACTTATGCGACAAATAAACATAAGAGGTGCTGACTTTGGTATTTTCCGACCTGCTTTTCATATATATGTTTCTGCCGCTGTGCTTGGTGCTGTACTACATTTTTCCGAACACGACCTACAGAAACGGCGTGCTTATCATATTTTCTCTGGCGTTCTATTCCTTCGGCGAGCCCGTGTGGGTGCTGCTGCTCATAGGAAGCGCCCTTGTGGACTATCTGAACGGTCTTTTTATAGACAAATGCAAAAAGCGCCGAAGCCGCGCTGCCGTGCTGGGAGTGGTCATGTCTCTGGTGATAAATCTGGGCGTGCTTATCCTGTTTAAGTACAGCGGCTTTATTATGGAGAACGTCAACGCGCTGACGGGACTTTCCCTGCCAGTGAGACGTTTTACTCTGCCGATAGGTATTTCCTTCTACACGTTCCAGACCATCTCCTACACCGTGGACGTTTACTGCGGCAGAGCGAGAGTACAGCGGAGCTTCCTTGATTTCCTGCTGTACGTTTCGCTGTTCTTCCAGCTTGTGGCAGGACCTATCGTCCGCTATACCACGGTTGCAAATGAGATATCCCGCCGAAGATTTTCGATATTCGACATGAGCAGGGGTATCGAGCGGTTTGTTCTGGGTCTTGGCAAAAAGGTAATAATCGCCAATTCGCTGGGAAGCATTGCGGACGAGCTGCTTACCTTTGAGACCGCTCCTGTCTCGGCGGCGGCGGCTTGGGCTGGGATACTGATGTTCTCGTTCCAGATATACTACGACTTTTCGGGATACTCCGATATGGCTATAGGGCTGGGACTGATGTTCGGCTTTCACTTCGACGAGAACTTCAACTACCCTTATATTTCAAAGTCCGCGTCGGAATTCTGGCGGCGGTGGCACATCTCCCTCGGCAGCTTTTTCCGCGATTATGTCTATATCCCAATGGGCGGAAACCGCAGCCACCAGATACTGAACATTGCGGTGGTCTGGTTTCTGACGGGCTTCTGGCACGGCGCAAGCTGGAACTATATTTTCTGGGGACTTTTCTGGGGACTTCTCGTAGCGATAGAAAAGCTGTTCCTGCGAAAGGTTCTGGACAAGATACCGTCCGTTTTCGGACATCTTTACCTTTTAGCCGCCGCAGCCGCAGGCTGGATGCTTTTCTACTTTGAGGACTTGGGCAAGCTGAAGCAATGCTTTTTCGGAATGTTCGGCATGAACGGCATTCCCCTTTCGGACGAAATAACAGCGTCGCTTCTCAAGGGAAGCTGCTTTGTGATCATTGCCGCGGCAGTATTTTCCTGTCCTGTGTACAGGATGCTCTCCGAAAAAACCGAGGCTCTTGCGGCGAAGTCCGCATTAGCCTATACTGCTGCAAAGATCGGGGAAAACATCGTTCTTCTCGGTATTCTTGCGGTAAGCTCGATACTCCTTGTAAAGCAAAGCTATAATCCGTTCCTTTATTTCAGATATTGATTTGAGGTTGATATTATGAGATATGTCAGAATAAATCTGAAAGCCGACGCGCGCAAAAGAGCGGCGGCGATAATCACCACTTCGATTTTTACGGCATTGTTTATCGGAATGGGAGCAGTGTCGCTGATACTGGAGCGTCCGACGGTCTCGGAAACCGAAAACCGCGACCTTGAAACTCTTCCCGGCTTTTCTGTTCAAAGCTACCTGAGCGGTAACTTTGCGGCACAGCTGGATAAATATTTTACCGACACAGTTCCCTTTCGGGATAAGCTTACCGAATACGCCGCCGTTCTGGAAAACGCAAAGGGTATCCCCTCTCCGCAGTTTTACGGCGTCAAAATCGTGAACCCTGAATCGGCGGAAATGATCGACGCATTTGAGCAGGATACTCTGACCGAGCCTGTCGTACATGACGAAAAGAGCCGTACTGCCGACCAATCCGACGGGACTTCCTTGGTGCCTGCGGAAACCGTATCGCCTTCGGTAACTGCACCGCCCGCAGCGTCCGCACCCTCCGCAGCTTCGGGAACGGAAACGTCCCCAAACGCGGAAAGCTCCGGCGACGAGGAATTTGTGGGTGATATTTCGGACTTCCTCAACAACGGAATTCTTGTGGACGGCGTTGATATGTACGGTGAAAAGGCGGGTATAATGCTTTTCGGCGGAAACGACAAGCAGGGACAGCGTTATGCCGAGCTGATAAGCTCCTACAAACGTGAGCTTGGTGACGGCGTGAACGTCTACAATATGGTAGTGCCCACCTCGGTGGAATTTTATCTGCCGAAAAAGTACTCCAAATTTTCCAATTCCGAAAAGCGTGAGATCGAATTTATTTACAGCAAGCTTACCGACGGTGTTATACCCGTAGACGCGTATTCCGCCATCGAAGCTCATAAGGACGAATATATCTATTTCCGCACCGACCACCACTGGACTGACTTAGGCGCGTACTACGCCTACACAGCGTTCTGCAATGCGATAGGACAGACTCCTCCCGCACTTTCCGACTACACTGTCAAGACCAAGGACGAACCCTTTGTGGGCTCGCTGTTCGGCTACACCAACAATATTATTCTGAAAAACAACCCCGACACATTTACCTACTATATGACCAAATCCGATTTCAAGGGAGAGACCTACAACTACAGGACTATTACCCTGTCGGAGGCAAACCCGATCTACCACCAGTACGCTACCGGAAGCAATATGTACGGAATGTTCCTGGGCGGCGACGGATACCACATTAAAATAACCACCTCCGCGGGAACGGGACGAAAGATCGTCATGTTCAAGGAATCCTACGGCAACGCGTTTGCGCCCTATCTGATAGACAGCTTTGACGAGATATATGTTATTGATATCCGCTACTTCGGCAAAAATGCGCTCCAGTATATCAAGGACGTGGGGGCTACCGACGTTCTGTTTATCAACAACGTTTTCGCGGCGAATACCTCCAAGCTTATAGACGGCATTGAACGTCTGCTGATCTCTCCCACAGGAACGATCGTGTACACTGCTCCGGCAGAAACGACTTCCGTTCCCGTAGAAACGGATCAGCAGGGTCTGCCGATAGGGCAGGTATCGCAGACACAGCCGCCTCAGCAAACCGTACAGGGACAGCAAATGCAGCAGGTACAACAAACTCAGCAAACCCAGCAGGTTCAGCAGCAGACACAGCCGCCGTCGGCAAATACTCAGCCGGCGCAGACTGCGCAGCCTGTGCAGTCCGCACAAACACAGCCTGTACAGCAGTCACAACAAGTACAGCAAGTAACTGCCGCTCCTGCGGTCACGGCTCCTCCGGCAGCGACAACACAGCCCGCCGCAACTGCTCCTCCCGCGCCCGCGGCGACCGTTACGCAGACGGTAACAAGTCCCGCAGGATAACAAGCGAAATAAAATAAAAATACCGCAGAACTGCTTGACACGGCAATTCTGCGGTATTGTTTTTTTCTATGTACATTATCCCAGTTTTGCGGTAAAGTCGGACATTGCCTCCGAAATTTTTATCTGCTGAGGACAGACAGCCTCGCATCTTCGGCAGCCCACGCAGTCTGACGGCTTCTTGCCGTTGGGAACAGCCATTAACGCCATGGGAGCGATAAAGCCTCCGCCCGTAAGGCAATGCTCATTATAGAGCTTGATAAGCTCGGGAATATCCAGTCCCTTCGGGCAGTGGGTCGTACAGTAGCGGCACGCGGTACAGGGCAGAGAAGCTTTCTTTGCCATTCCGTCGGCAATAGCCATAAGCTCGGACATTTCCTTTTCGTTAAGGGGTTTGTCCGTTTCAAAGGTTTTGATGTTGTCCTTGACCTGATCCAGGTTTGACATTCCCGAAAGAGTTACCACAACTTCGGGAACAGACTGTATAAACCTGAACGCCCAAGCGGGTATCTTCTCGTCGGGACGCAGAGCCGTAAGCTTTGCTTCGTCGCTGTCGTTAAGCTTTGCAAGCTTTCCGCCGCGGACAGGCTCCATTACCCATACAGGGATATTGTACTCTTTCAGCAGTTCCACCTTTTCCTTTGCGCCCTGGAACGTCCAGTCAAGCCAGTTGAGCTGTATCTGGCAGAATTCCATATGCTCGCCGTAAGCGTCCAGAAAACGCTTCATAACGTCGTATGAGCCGTGAGCGGAGAAGCCGAGATGCTTGATCCTGCCGTTCTTTTTCTGCTCGGTAAGGTAATCAAGAATACCGTACTGAGGGTCGAGATATTCGTTGATATTCATTTCGCAGACGTTGTGGAAAAGGTAGAAATCGAAATATTCCACCTGACATTTTACAAGCTGCGTTTCAAAAATTTCCTTTACCGTTGTCATGTTGGACAGGTCATAGCCGGGAAATTTTGAAGCAAGATAAAATTTTTCGCGGGGATAATTTTTGAGTATCTTTCCCATTACGAGCTCCGAATTTCCGTCATGGTAGCCCCATGCGGTGTCGTAATAGTTCACGCCGTTTTTCATTGCGTACTCGACCAGTTCGGCTGCGGCTTTTTCGTCAATATCCGCATCGTTTCCGTTCACGGTGGGCAGACGCATTGCGCCGAATCCCAGCGCGGAGAGCTTTAAGTCCTGAAAGTTTCTGAATATCACAGCAAAACACTCCTTTGTAATTTGTCAATTGCGGCAAGTTTTTCTATACTGTAATTATAGCATTTATTTGTAAAAGTGTCAATGCGGAATAAATTTATTTAATGCACTATCCGCCTGATTTTTTACTGCTCTACGGTTTCGCGCGCATGGCAAAGCTTATAGTAATCTCCCTTTTTCGCCATAAGCTCGTCGTGATTTCCGCACTCGGTTATGCCGCAGTTCGAGACGTACATTATCTTATCACAGTTCCGTATTGTGGAAAGACGGTGCGCGATAATAAAGGACGTTCTGCCCTCCAGCAGTCTGTCAAGACCCTCCTGCAAAAGCTTTTCGGTTTTCGCATCAATTGAGGACGTTGCTTCGTCCAGCACCAGAATTTTCGGGTCGCTGATAAGCGTTCTCGCAAATGCGATAAGCTGCTTCTGACCCTGCGAAAGCATTGAGCCTCCCTCGTTTATCATGGTGTCGTAGCCGTCGGGAAACTCACGTATGAACTCGTCCGCACGGACGGTCTCGCAGGCTTTGACGATTTCGTCCATTGTCGCGTCAAGCTTTCCGTAACGGATATTGTCAGCGATAGTCCCGCTGAAAACCACGCTGTCCTGAAGCATTATTCCCATCTGCGAACGCAGGGATCTCAGCGTTATGTCCCGAACGTTGTAGCCGTCTATAAGCACAGCTCCGTCGGTAACGTCATAGAACCGCGAAATAAGGTTTACTATGGTAGTCTTGCCCGCGCCGGTAGGTCCCACCAAGGCAACGCTCTCGCCCTTTTTAACATCAAAAGATAGGTTTTCCAGAACGGTCTTGCTCTCGTCGTATGCAAAGGTAACGTTCTCAAAGCTGACGTTTCCCTCGATAGGCGGAAGCTCCTCCGCGCCCTCCTTGTCGCTGACCTTGACAGGTTCATCAAGGGTCTCGAAAATTCTTTCCAGATAGGACACCGCGTTTATAAAGTTGTTGAAAAGGTTCGCAAGATTAAGTATAGGCTGCCAGAACCGTGAGGCATATCCCGACATTGCAACGATAGTACCCAGCGACACCGACGCGGGACCCATTATAAGAAGTCCCACAAAATATATCGCCGCGCTGATGACTACGGAAATGGTATCCACCGTAGGCCACAGCAGGTTGTTGCAGGTAACGGCTTTCATCCAGCTCTTGCGGTATGCTTCGGAAAGTCTACCGAATATCTCGGAGTTTTCCTCCTCGCGGACAAAAAGCTGGGTGACCTTTACGCCGACTATTCCCTCGTGCAGATAGGCGTTAAGGTTGGAGCTTTTGTTTGACACCGACTGCCATGCACGTCTTTGTCTCCTTTTGATAAGGAGTATGAACGCCGCAAGAAAAGGTACGCCCGCCAATATAACGAGAGCCATTTTCCAGTGCATTGCAAACATGAACACAGCTATGAAAACAAGGTTGAATATCTCCAGAACAAAGGTGATGATACCGTTTGAAAGTGTATCGGACACGCTGTTCACATAGTTGATGATACGCACCAATATTTTTCCGTGGGGACGGCTGTCGTAATACTCAAAGGAAAGTCTCTGCAAATGCTCGAACAGGTCTGACCTGATGTCGAAGATTATGTCCTGACCCACCTTTGTCATAATGCGCGAACGTGTGGCGGAGAAAATGATGTTCACCACAATTGTCAGCAGCAGGAGCGCAGCCATAACAAGCAGTTTGGGGATATTCTTTTCGGGTATCGCTTCGTCTATGGCGCGCTGGGTTATCACGGGGGAGAAAAGTCCGATTATTACCGCCGCCGCGCTCAGCACCAGCGCTGTTATCATGCGCTTTTTATACCGCGCCACATAGACCATTGCGCGCTTTAAGTGACGTATGTCGAAAGGACTTTCAAGCTGTTCGTCAACGTCGTATTTATTTCGTGCCATATTATCACTCCTTTATGCAATGTCGATACAGAAGTTTTCTGCCGTCTCGGAAACAAAAGTTGCTGTAATCGCTATAGACGGCGGCATGGGTAAAGGCTCAGCCTTTTTATTCTATGCTTCCCTGCTGGAGACGGTATATCTCGCTGTAGTAGCCGTTTTCATTTTTCAGCAGTTCCTCATGTGTCCCCATTTCGGAAATTTTTCCGTCTTTCAGGATTATTATTTTGTCCGCGTCCTTGGCGGAGGAAATCCTCTGAGCAATGATTATCTTCGTGCATTTGAAATCCAGAGCCGCAAGATTTTCTTGAATGTGCTTTTCGGTTTCAAGGTCTACGGCGGAGGTGGTGTCGTCCAGAATAAGTATTGCGGGACGTACAGCCAGCGCCCTCGCAAGGGAAATCCTCTGCTTCTGACCGCCCGAAAGTCCCACGCCGCGCTCTCCCACAATGGTGTCGTAGCCGTCGCTGAGATTTTCGATAAAGTCGTCCGCGTCGGCGGCATGGGCGAATTTGTGAACGTCCTCTTCCGGCATATCGCTGTCGCCGAAAGCAATGTTTCCGTCAATGGTATCCGACCACAAAAGCACGTCCTGCATTGCCATTCCGATATTTCTGCGGAGAGTTTCAAGTCTGATAAACCGAACGTTTACGCCGTCCACCAAAACCTCTCCACGCTTGGGGTCGTAAAGCCTTGGAATAAGATTTACCAGAGTGGTTTTTCCAGAACCTGTCTCGCCCATTACCGCAACGGTCTCGCCCGCGTTTATCTTGAAGCTTACGTCTTTCAGGACGGGCGTTCCGTCGTAGGAGAAGCTTACGTTCTTAAATTCCACGTCGCCTTTGAGACGTTCGGGCATTTCCTTTGCGTCAACCCTGTCAACGATAAACGGACGGGAATAGTACACCTCCACTATCTTCGCGGCGGAAGCCATAAATCTTTGCAGGTCGTTGATAAGCGTACCCACGTTTCTCATGGGGTTTGAGAGAGTCCAGATAAGTCCGCTGAAAGCAACGTATTCGCCCATGGTAAGTCTGCCTGTGATTACGAAAATTCCTCCCGCGATAAGCTGTACCACGGTAAGTCCCTGAGCAGTGGTCTCTATGTAGGGAAAATATTTCAGCCATGTCATAGCCGCAGTCTTGTTGGCTTCGTTGTACTCCTTGTTCTTTTCACGGAATCGGTCTATCTCGTAGTCCTCGCGGGCAAATGCGCGCACAACGCGGTTTCCCGCAATATTCTCCTGCGCCGCGGTGTTCAGCTTTGAAAGCCTTTCACGCAGGTCAACGTACTTGGGACCCACGTCCTTGCGGAAAATTCCCGAAATAATAAAGATGAGCGGGGTCAGCGCAAGCAGGCAGAGAGCCATTATGGGGTCGAGTATAAAGAAGTATACCGTTGACGTGGTGAACAGAACTATACTTTCCAGCAGGGTCTTGATTATCCACGCGACGCTGTGGCGCACCATGTCAAGGTCGCCCGAAAGACGGGTCATGATATCGCCCGTGCTGCTGCGGTCGTAGAAGGTCATGTCCTGCTTCTGGACGTTGGCGAAAAGGTAGTTCCTTATCTTGGACAGCATACCCTGCGAACAGACCTCGTAAAGCATATTGGAGCTGAAGTGAATAACCGTTCTGATAAGGGTAAAGCCTATCATTCCCAGACAAAGCATAGTAAGCAGCTTTTTGCCGCTCGCAAGATTTTCCGCGGCGTTGTCGTTATAAATAAAGGTATCCACTATCTTCTGACCGAATATCGGGTTTGTAAGATACATTATCTGACTTATCACGCTCATGCACAGGGCAAGGATATATCTTTTCCTGTAGCCTTTCATATTTTCCCAAATCCATTTTATCTGAAACATAACAAAACCTCCTCGCTCCAAAAACGGTAAAAAAACGATATACGCCTTATTATAGCAGATTATCAGAAAAATTAAAGAGGTTTTGACAATTTTCTCTTTGTAATAAATAATGAATTTTACTGACAATTTTGTCTCCGTTTAGGTCAAATCCACGGCTAAACGTTTAAGACGAATTTGTACTTCATTTGTTAAGGAACAGCGGCTTGCTTCTGCGCATAAAAGTCCCCTTTCGCGGAACATCACGGTACATTTTATTGTACCCTGCTGTCCTGCAAAAGGGGAAAATTTCAAAGCGTTTTGATTTTACCTCGGCAGTAATCTGCCGTTTGCATTAATCTGCCGCTTGAAGTCACCTGCCGCTTTTTATGTGTACCGAAAAAAATCCCGCCGCGGTCACTAAAGCTGCGACAGCAAGACTTCCGTACTTGTAGGAAAAATCCATGCCCAGCGTCATGGAAAAAATACACGCCGCTCCCAGCTTGTCTTTCATGGCATAACTCGCCAGATAGTATATAACCGTCGCCATATAGCCTGCCGTAACGTTTCCGCTCGCTCCCGCGAAAAACAGTCCCACGCTTCCCAGAAGCAGCGCGGAGGCATACCCTCCCGCAAAATGCCGCAATGTTACCGCGCTTTCGCAAAGCTTCATTGCCAGCACCATTGCTCCCACTACAACCGCAAGCGCGATTGCCGAGTAAACCACTCTCACAAAGCATACGGACAGATATCCCGTCCGCTTTGAGCGTATCAGGTCGCGGACGTTTTTGTTCTGCTCGGGATAAAATACCGGCGTGAACAGGAACGCTCCCGCAAAGGAAAGCAAATACTCCAAGGGCTGCGCCGCGCCCCGCTCCGTCAGGGAGCTTATGCTGAATATCGTCGGCACGGCAAGGGCAATAACACAGGCTATGGCAAAGTGCGGCAGAAAATTATACCGAAGATTTACGGAAACTATTTTTGCCCGACGAGAAAAGTCCATTCCATATCCCCCTCCTTTTCAGCTCATAAATGACCGCAGTCAGTCCCACAAGCACAAGCGACAGTACCGTAAAGAAAGTCCTGTTGAAAATAAACTGCGGCAGGGTATTTTCAAACGCTTCATATTTGTAAAGTGAATTGTGTCGGCAGACAAGTGTAAACGGCGCTATTTCACCCGTCAGATTGTCGGCGGACATAACGCTTTTCATCCACCATGCGCCCTGAACGAAAACCGCTAAGATCGGCGAGGAAAGCTCCGTGACGAACATTCCCATTGCCGCCGCAAGCAGAACGTTTGGAATAAGCCATACCGCCGCAAGCTTCGGGATAGCGAGCAGGTCAACGGTGAAATTGGGATAGCGTGATGACACGGAAATATTCGCCATGACCACCGTGACCGCGGCGGGTATGAGCATTACCGTCACAAGGGCGGCAAAGCGGGTAAATACCAGTCTTAACGAGGAAATTTTCCGCGAATAGATAAGGTCGCTCATGCGGGACTTTCTGTCAAGGCTCACCAATGCCGCCGCAACGAAAACAGGCATTACCGCAAGGTCTATTCCCGCATAGTCGCAGAAAAGCCGCGCGTATGCTCCCGTGACCTTTTCGTCGTAAATAATGTGATTATAGTCAGCAAGAGCGTCCTCGTAGGTTTTGGGTACTCTCGAATAGTACCGCGAAATTCCTCTTTCGCCGTAGTAAGAGCCGCCGCCGATTATTTTGTCCGCTTCGTTCATAAGCTCGCGGAAGCGTTCGTAGGTAAGGCTTTCGGGTATGGTTATCTCGGGAATGACTCTTTCCTGATGAGTGATACTGATTTCTCCGTTTTCGTCGGTAACGTAGCCGAAGCCCTCGGGAACATAATCATCAAAGCCGTCAAGCTCCTCTGCGGTAAGTCCCGTAAGCTCAGTTATTATTTCCGTAAGAGCGGTTTTCTTTTTTTCGGTAAGCACTACTCTTTTGTAAAATCCCATAGGATATGTGATAAAATCTCCAGACAGATATTCGTCCACAAGTCCGTTTATGGCGTTTGGCATAAGCGTTTCGGGAATAAGCTTATCGGTGTAGCCGTAATCCTCCGACGACGCCGACGGAGCGGGTTCCGGCACCGACGTGTCGCTGTCGAACTGGGAGGTGTACATTGCGAAAACAACAAAAACATAGAGCAGGAACGTTATTGAAAACACTGCCTTTTTGCACTCTTTAAAGAACATCAGGACTCACCTCCCGCACTTCCGTAAACGTCCTCGGAGCCGTACACGTCGCAACCGTGGGAATGCAGACACCAGATATAAGCGTCCTCACAGTTTGGCTCGGCGGGGAAAATATTTTCAATATCGGGCGCGGTATCGGAAACTATCCGCACCGTGGTGTAGTCACCCTGCATAAGCATTCCCGTGACGATGTAGCCGCTTTTTATCTGGGGCAGGAATTTCCTCTGCACCCGCACCGAAAAGACCTTTCCCTCCGCATTTTTTATCAGCTCGGAGACAGTACCTTTCCAGAGTATCTCGCCGTCGTTCATGATAGCGATATCTTCGCAGGCGGCTTCGATGTCCCCGACGATGTGGGTGGAAAGAATAACTATCCTGTCCTCCGCGACTTCGCACAGAAGATTGCGGAAGCGTATTCTTTCTTCGGGGTCGAGACCCGCTGTGGGTTCGTCCACGATCAGGACTTTCGGGTCGTGCAGAAGCGCCTGAGCAATACCCATGCGGCGGTTCATTCCTCCCGACAAAGCCTTTACCTTGACGTGCTTGTGCTCGGAAAGATTTACTCTTTTCAGGAGCGTCTCTATGCGTTCTTTGCGGAGATTTTTGGGCATTCCCGAAAGCGCGCCCAGATAGTCCAGAGCCTCGTAAATGCTCATGCCGCCGTACATGGCGAAGTCCTGCGGGAGATACCCCGTAACGGAGCGGATAGCCTTTGCGTTTTCAATGGGTATCCCGCACACGGTAATTGAGCCGTCCCGCTTTTTGTGCAGAGCCGCAAGGGTTTTCATAAGGGTGGTTTTGCCCGCACCGTTTCTTCCAAGCAGACCGAACATACCTTGGTTTATTGTCAGGCTGATATTTTTCAGAGCCTGTTTTTTTCCGTAAAATTTGTTTACGTTCTGGATCTCGATAACGTCCATTTCAGTCTTCCTTTCAAAAAAATAATGCCGTAAAAAGGCTCTCCCGAGACGCAGATATGTTTGTGTCCGCTCAGGTTCTGACCTTTTTACAGCATTATTATAAAACCGCTTTTTCAACTTTTTATCTATTTTTTCAAGGAAAATTCCGCTGTGACATTTCCGCCGTTTATATTGGACAGTTTAAGGCTTCCGCCGCACTTCCCGCATATCACGCGGCAAATGTACAGACCTAAACCAAAATGCTCGGAGCTGTCCTTTTCCCCGCGGAAAAACGGCTTTGTTCCCTGTCTCAGGGCTTCGGGAGAAAAGCCGTTCCCGTCGTCGCTGACGGAAATGCTGAGCATATCGTCGTAAACTATACAGACCGCCGTGACCTTACTTTCCGAATATCTTGCCGCGTTGGAAACAAGGTTCTCGTACACCTGAACTATAAGTCCCGCGTCGGCAAAAACGGTCTGCTTTTCGCATCTGAAATCAAGAGAAAATTTCTTGTCCCCGAAATTTTTACAGATAATATCTCCCGCGGAGTCAAGATTTTCTTTCAGTTCCTCCACATCAACCTCGCATGGGTCGGGGGCGATATCCTCTAATTTCTGTACGCTGTTCATGGTGGCGGTGTAGTTCTCTAAGCGGGATATCTGACTGCTCATACTCGACAGCACCGACAGCATTTTATCCTCGCTTATCTTTCCTGTGGGGACGTATTTTTCCAGATAATCCGTGTAGCCCTTCAGCACCGTAAGGGGGGTTCGCAGGTCGTGTGAAAACGCCGAGTTGAGACGCTTCCGCTCCTCAAGGGAACGCCACATCTCGCGGTTGCTTTCGTACAGCGCGGAGCGCATTTCCTCAAAGGCGGAGCAGAGCTGTCCAAGCTCGTTGCGCTTTTCGCACCATATCTCGAAATCCAGATCGTTTTCGGAAATTCGCTTCGAGGCGTTCATCAGTATCACGAACGGCTTTTTCAGTTCACGTTCATAGAAAATCACACCCGCCATTCCTACGCAGAAGATCACCCACAGCGGAATAAGCAGCACCTGTGCGTTGCTTATAATAAAATAAATATTTTTGTGCTTTTGGTCAAAAACCGTTCTCTCGGTGCGGTATACATAGGCATTGCCGTCATAGTCAACACGTATTTCCACATTTGAAGCATCCGGATCCATATCGGCTTTGGCATACTTTATCCTGTACCATTCCTGAGCATAATTCGTTGCAACGCCTATCCCGAACGCTCCCGCAAAGGATATTGCCGCACATATGGGCAGGTACAGAAAAAAGCTCCACTTTAATGAGCACGATCTTTTTTTGCCGAGCTTTCCAAATAAAAACGGCAGCTTTTTTATTTTATCCATTTGTATCCCATTCCCCATACGGTCTCGATTCTGGACTCGTTTACGGCGGCAAGCTTTGTCCGTATCCGTCTGATATGCTCGGCTACAACGGAGCTGTCGCCCTCCGCGTCGTAGCCCCATATCCGCTCGTAGATACGCTCCTTGTCAAACACCTGACCCGCGTTCATCGACAGAAGCTCAATTATCTCAAATTCCTTTTTCGGGAACTCCAGAGGCTGTCCCCCCGCGGTAACAGTCTTTGCGGAATAGTCCACCGCAAGACTTCCGAAAAATCTGACGTTCACACCGTCGTTTCCCGAAGCGTAGCGCCTGTCCCGCCTGATATGAGCCGCAACACGCGCGCCAAGCTCGTCTATGGAAAAGGGTTTAATGACATAATCGTCCCCGCCCGCCGCAAAGCCCGCTATCTTGTCGCTGTCCTCTATCCGTGCGGTGAGAAAAATTATGGGACAGGAAACATATTCGCGGACAGTCCTGCACACCGTCAAACCGTCCGCGTCGGGCATATTAACGTCCAGTAAAATAATGTCGGGATTTTTCCCCGATCGGTCAATTGCTTCCCTGCCGTTCAGAGCGGTAATTATTTCGTAGCCGTTCATTTCAAAGTAGTCCTTGAGCATTGCAACGATGTCGGGTTCGTCGTCGGCGATCAGTATTCGGTACACGGCAAAAGCTCCTTTCGCTGAAAATAACGTCCATGCCGCCATCTAAAGTGATGGCGGCATAATTTTGTTTCCGAGACGAGAGATACCTACGCACCGCCCGTTTGTCTAAACTACATTTAGTTTTATCCGCACGTTTTGTCTGCTATTCACATTACCGCGAAATTATCAACATTTTATCAACTCTGTACAATTTTAAACACTTTTGCTCCGTGGCTCTCAATCTTGACATAAAAAGCTTTGACATAAGGATTACACTAATATGTACGCCTTATTCAAGCTTGAACTTGTTTACCATAGTAAGCATAAGCTGCGCCCTGCCCGAAAGCTCCTCGGCGGTAGCCGCGCTTTCGTCGGACGTTGCGGACGTGGTGGTTACAATCGCGGAAATCTGCTCCACGCCGCGGCTTACCTGAATGATATCCTCCGCCTGCTGCTTTGACGCATCGGATATCTGTCCAAGCATTTCCATAACGCCGTCCACGCTTTCAACCATGCGCGTCAGAGACTTCGCCGTATCGTCCGCAAGTCTCTTGCCCCTTCTTACCGCCGCTTCCGCTTCCTCGATCAGAGCCGTGGTGTTCTTTGACGCGTCCGCAGACAATGATGCAAGACCGCGAACCTCCTCAGCGACAACCGCAAAGCCCTTGCCCGCAGTTCCCGCGCGGGCTGCCTCGACCGCCGCGTTAAGCGCAAGAATATTTGTCTGAAATGCGATATCCTCTATAGTTTTAATGATCTCGCCGATCTTTTCGGAGGTTGTGTTTATATCGTTGATAGCAGCGATAAGCTCCTTCATTTTAACGTTGCTTGCCTCCATATCGCTGCTTGCCTTGCGGGCACTGTCGTTTGCGCTGTGAGCCTTTTCCGCGTTGTTCTGAACGTTGTCCGAAATGTTCTCTATGGTATCCGCAAGCTCCTGAATGGAATCCGCCTGCTCCGACGCTCCCTGACTGAGCGACGTGGAGCTGTTTGCGACCTGCTCCGCGCTTGCCGTTACCATTTCAACGGACTGATTTATCTGCTTTAAAGTATCGCTGAGAGAGTCGTGGATAGACTTCATTGACTGTGCGATATTAACGAAATCGCCCTCATACTCGCTTGTGATCTCCTCGGTAAAGTCGCCGTCAGCCATTTTTCCCAGATGATGAGTAACGTCGTTTACAATGTCGGAAAGCTCGGAAACGGTGGTATCCAGCGACTGCATAAGCTCGGAGGTCTCGTCCTTGTAGTCAAAGCTTGGAACGGGCGAATTCAGATCGCCGTCTGCAAGCTGTTCAAGACGCTTTACGCACGCGCGGATAGGGTTCGAGATGGACCGCGCAAGCCTTACCGTAATAACGAAGGATACGCTTACAACAATCAATATAACTATAAGCGTTAACAATATGCTTGTATCCAGCGAGGACTTGAACTCGTGCTGGCTTACCTCTATGCATATGCTCCAGTTCTGCTCGCCGCCGATAGGAGCGTATCCTACCATTTTGTTGTCGCCGAAAAAGTTGTATGCGCCGAAGCCCGTTTCTCCGCCGATCATGCGCCTGTGAACGGCAGCTATATCGGAAAGGCTCGGATCCTGCTTTGACGCTTCGATCATATTTGAGCCCTCTTCAACGTATTCGATGTTTTCGTGTCCGATAATACGTCCGTGACTGTCAAGAACGTAAGCAAAGCCGTCGTCGCCCATGCGCAGGCTTGCCATGATATCCGTAAGGAAGTCGGCGGTTATCGCACCGTATGCGATACCGGCAAACTGTCCGTCATCAATGATGGGCACTTCCAGAATGAACACCATCTGCGTGCCGTCGTTCATAATATCCGTAAGGTACGGCTTCATGCTGTCGCGGCAGCCGGTGAAATAATCCATATCACCGTAATTGTCGCCCGTTGAAGCGGTGCCGTATATATCCATTTTGCCCACATAAACAAAGCCGTTTCTCGCCGCAATATCCGAGGTGACGTTAGCAAGGACTTCCGAGGTAGGCTCTTCCGTGCGGAAGATATCCATAGCCGCCGCTTCTTTAAGCGGAGCCCAGTAATTATCCATTTTCCATTTAACCGCGCTTGCCGCCATCGAAGCGGCAGGTCCCACGGTTTTTTCCATAAGCCCGTCAATTCCGCTTGCGTTCAGAAGCGCGGTGACGATTCCGATGGTAAAAGAGCCGATCAGTACAACGGAAAGCATACGAACCAGAATTTTTGATTTGATAGATCTCATACAAATTCCCCTTCCAAGGAAATTCCCATTTTAAGTAAAATGATCCGTCAAAAAATTTCTTAACGCCCTAATTATATCATATAATGCAAATTTGTGTCAATATACGTCTGACAACGTAATACGCAGGCACGCATATTATTTCCAAGGATTTTTTGCCGCAAAGAAGCAATACTAAAAGCGAACCGTTATATCGGCAAATGCCGCAGGCTGCGGAAAATGTCGGAAAAGCCAAATTTATGAATAAATTGTAAAAAATTCCGACACCTATTGACAAGCCCGAATTGTTATGATAAAATGATTAAGTCGCTTAAATAAGTATGTCGGCAAGTCAAGCTGGTGTAGCTCAGTTGGTAGAGCAGCTGATTTGTAATCAGCAGGTCGGGGGTTCGAGTCCGTCCACCAGCTCCATTTTATATCGGGTTTCCCGATATTTCAGATAACGGTTACAGGCACTGTCCTATAACCCACTAATGGAAGAGTTCCCGAGTGGCCAAAGGGGGCAGACTGTAAATCTGTTGCTTCGGCTTCGGTGGTTCGAATCCACCCTCTTCCACCA
>JAIEDQ010000108.1 GCA_029067895.1 Oscillospiraceae bacterium
CGGTGTAAACTGCTGCCATCATTAAAAGTATTAAAATCATGAATTTTACTTGTTCATAATAAGAAGCATGAGAATGATTTAAAAAGGTATAAACTAAAATTGTTCCAACAACTGCCGCTGCAAAAAATATGCCCGAAACGACCCACATTGTTTTAGATGACTTAGGAACAACAGGCTGTTCCTTGACATCAAATTTGTACATCAAATCACCCCTTAGTCCTGAAACTCTCTGTACCTATTATACGCCTCCTCCCAAGCCTCGGCATTATCGGGCGCAAAGGTTTTCACGCTGTCCGAGACACCGATTATTTTCCTCGCCGCAGCCATGTCGGGAATAGCTCCCGCGGCAATAAGCTGAATGGCGACATTTCCGTAAGCCGTGGCTTCGATAGGACCCGCCGTGACAGTACAATTGCAGGCGTTTGCCGTCATTTGGCAAAGCAAGCCGTCCTTTGCCCCGCCGCCTATCAGATTGATTGTGCGGTAATTTTTTTCGGTGCAGGTCTTTATTTCCTCAAAAGCCTGACGGTACTTTAACGCAAGGCTTTCGTAAATGCAACGCATGACCTCGCCCACGCTTTGAGGGATGTACTGTCCCGTTCTCTTGCAGAACTCCCGCACTCTTTCGGGTATGTCTCCCTCGGGGACAAATTCGGGGGCGTCGGGGTCAATGAAGCATTTGAAAGGCTCCGCCGCAAGAGCAAGCTTTTCAAGCTCGGCATAGGAAAGCTCTGTTCCCTCACGTCTGAACTGACGGCGGGATTCCTGAATAAGCCAAAGCCCGATTATGTTTTTCAGGAAAGTAGTCTTTCCGCCGTAGCCTGTTTCGTTGGTGATGTTCAGTTCTTCGGAGACGGGATTTATAAGGGGCTCGGAAAGCTCCGTGCCAAACAGAGACCACGTCCCGCAGGATATGAAAATAAAATCCTCTTCCTCGGTTGGGACGGCGCATACAGCGCATTGTGTATCGTGTCCGCAGACCGCGATAACGTTTGCTGCGGGAGCGTTCAGCTCCTTGCAGATATCCTCCCTGAGACTGCCGATGACCGTTCCCGACGGTACTATTTCCGTCAGCAGATTTTTCGGCAGCTTCAGCATACCGAGGACTGTGTCCGACCACCTTTTATTTACGGCGTTCATCATCTGTGTTGTGGAGGCAATGGAGACCTCCGTCTTTTTTTCACCGGTCAGCATATAGTTGAAAAGGTCGGGCATAAGCAGCATTGTCCGCGCATTTTTCAATATATGGGGACGCTTTGTTTTCAGCGACAAAAGCTGAAAAACCGTGTTGATATCCATAAACTGATTGCCCGTTATCTTGTAAAAATGCTCCCTCGGAAACATAGTCAGAGCCTTGTCTACCATGCCAACGTTCCGCTCGTCTCGGTAGTGAACAGGGGCTTCGATGATAGTTCCGTCCTCGCCTATCAGACCGAAATCCACGCCCCATGTGTCCACGCCGATGCTGTCAAAACCGCCCGCAAGAGCCGCCTTGGAAATGCCCTGCTTCACCTCGTAGAAAAGGCGGTAAATGTCCCAGTAAAGGGTGTTTCCGATTTTCACGGGATTGTTTTCAAAACGGTGAATTTCCTCCAAGGTGATTTTTTCGCCGTCGAATTTTCCAAGCATGGCACGTCCGCTTGACGCTCCGAAATCAAAGGCAAGAACACGTTTTTCGGTACTCATTTAACCACGCCTTTCTTTAAGATAATGTTTGCGTAAATCGCTTCTTCACCCGTTGCCACAACAGCGTATGCGGTTTTCGCGCGCTCGTAAAATGCGAAACGTTCTATCATTTCTATCTTGCAGTTTTCGGGCTCGTATTTGTTGATAATACTTTTGTATTCGTCCCATATCGTGGGGACAACGGGGTCGCCCGGCACGACCTCCATAAGCATAACAGGCTTGTCGGTGTAGGTGTCAAGCGGGAAAAGCTTCATTATCGCGTCCAGCAGTTCGGGTACGCCGTGACCGTCGCAGCGGACAACCCTCTGACCGATTGTCTCGGACGGGAAATTTCCGTCGGCGATAACGATCTCGTCGCCGTGACCCATTTCCATAAGAATTTTTACAAGCTCAGGGGATAAGATTTTCGGTATGTTTTTCAGCATTTTTCATTTCTCCTTTTTATATTTTATTCGGTATCGTCAGGCTCTTTGCCGCCGCTTACGGTGACCTTGACCGCCGAACCATACGCCGCCTTTTCAAATTCGGGCGGGTCTGTTGCAATAACCTTTCCCTTTGGTACATCGTCTGAATATTCGCTCACAAAGCCAACTACAAATTTGTCGTTGTCTCCAAGAATTTCCTTTGCGTCCTCAAAATCAAGTCCGATAACATTGCTGACTGTAACCATTCTCACGCCTTTGCTTATCTTGCAGCGTACTGTTGTCCTGCCAATCAAATATTCAGAGTTTTCAGAAGGTTTTTGCTCGATTATTGCTCCCTCCGGATATTCGGAGGAATATGGTCTTTCTTCAACAACAAGTTCAAAAAAATCCGAATAAGTTTCTTCACATTCTTCATATGTAAGTCCTATTATATTTGGCATTTTTCCAACAACCCAAGGCGGAGGAGGTGGT
>JAIEDQ010000109.1 GCA_029067895.1 Oscillospiraceae bacterium
TACAGCCAGACAGGCGGAATTGCCGTACTCCGTGGAAATCTTGCTCCCGACAGCTGTGTTGTAAAGCGCAGTGCGGTCTGCGAGGAAATGCTTGTACACAGCGGTCCCGCAAGAGTTTTCGACTGCGAGGAGGACGCTATGGCGGCTATCACAGGCGGCAAGATAAAAGAGGGCGACGTTGTTGTTATCCGCTACGAGGGACCCAAGGGCGGACCCGGTATGCGTGAAATGCTCAACCCCACTTCCGCAATTATGGGAATGGGTCTGGGCAGCAAGGTCGCGCTCATCACCGACGGACGTTTCAGCGGCGCAACAAGAGGCGCGGCGATAGGACACGTTTCCCCCGAAGCGGCTGTGGGCGGCGTTATCGGCGTTGTTCAGGAGGGCGACACTATCTCCATAAACATTCCCGAAAACACCATTACCCTTGACGTTCCGCAGGAGGAAATTGACCGCAGGCTTTCGACGTTCACGCCCAAGACAAAGGAGCTTCACGGCTATCTGAAACGCTATGCGAAAATGGTTACATCAGGTTCGACGGGGGCTATTTTGAAGGACTGATGTTATGAGTAAAGCTAAAAAAATAATCATAAGGATACTGCTGATTATTTTCGTGGTAATCTCGATATCATCTATTATTTTCACGGTGATTACGATTACAAACAGAACTCCTGCTGAAGATGTATGTGAAGTTGAAAATTTTGATGAGGACATATACGACGAATTATATAATCTCTTATTTTCTGGTGAAAACGCATATAGTGTTGGCGTAAATTCAGAAAACGGCAGGGATGTGCTTCGTATTAACTCTCCTGTTGATAGCAATTACGGTTACAATTCGTTGTTATTTTTAGGCGATGACGGCGTAGTCAGCGCTGAACATTACGGCGGCAGCCATATTGATCTGACGGCTCAAAAAAGCGGGCATTGCGGGGTTGTTATTGAGAGATATTGGGCAATCGACCTTATAGACGTCTGCATTTATGACATAACCGTTGATGAAAATTTGAAAATCAGCTATAACGACAGATCTGTTGACAAATTTACTTTTTATAATCATGATTCTGTTTCATACGGTGAAATAACTGTTCAAGCCAATGATAATTCCGTCGTTCTTTCAGATAATACAGCACAAAAATTACGTGATGAAATAAACAGCATTTACGGCGGTGAAAGCTATTGCAGACCCGCTCCCGACCTTTCGGAGTGCGTAAAAATAGTATGTGTGAAAAAGGAAGGTTATATCGACGGTACAGATACTGTTTGTGAATTTTACGTATCCAAGGACAGGCTTTATTACTGCAATATTATCGCCGGAGATGAAAAGTGGCTGGAATTTACCCCCGATGAATTTTGCAGCCTTGACGGAATAAACGAACTGCTTGATTTAAAGGACTGATCTTATGAGTAAAAAATTAACAATCGGCAAAATTTTAGGCATAATTTTCTGTATCCTCGCGGCGGCGGGTACTGTAGTTCTGCTTTGCCTGAATATCTATTTCGGCGGGCAGATGAAGCTGATAGACAAATGCTTTACCGCTATCGAACGGGACGATTACGAAAGCTTCAAGTCCTGCTTTTCGGCGGACGACAGAGAAAGCATTACCGAGGAATATTTTTCATTAAGCGGAGAGATACTGTCGGTCTTTCAGGATAACGAGGATAACAAGGCGGAAGTCAGATTTGTATCCCGCGAAAAGTCAGACGAAAACTTATAC
>JAIEDQ010000011.1 GCA_029067895.1 Oscillospiraceae bacterium
GGAGAAAAACGGCGACTCCAGCGAGCTGCCAAACTCCCTGAAAAAGGACGTTATCGAAAACGTGGCGAAAACACTCACCGCTCTTGTAAGCTTCATTCACGACAGGCGTTCAGCCGAGCGTATGAAAGAGCTTCTCGAAAATGCGGTGCAGGAGAAAGCCGTTCAGGCGGCTTCTATGGCAGCACCCGCTCCCGCGCCTGTTCCCGTGCCCGTTCCCGAAGTTCCTGCCGAGGAGCCTGCTGCGAACTACGAGGCAGAATACCGTCAGGCAGAGCCTCCGCACGCGCCCGCTGCGCTTGAGGAAATTTCCGCTCCCGCTGTTGACGATTACTACGAGGAGGAAGTCTCCGAGACCGAGCCTGCCGAGGAGTTTGCTGAGCCTGCTGCGGAACACTTTGCGGAACACGCTGCTGAGCCTGAGGTGGTCGTACCTGAGGTCGCAACGCTTGAAGTTCCCGTATCTGCGGTTCCCGCTGAGGCGGCACCCGAACCCGCAGAGGTAAAGGTAAAGTTCTGCGACCAGTGCGGAGCAAGAATAACAAGTCCCACAGCGAAATTCTGCGCAGAGTGCGGAAACAAGCTTATGTAATCTAATAGGGAAGTCCCTGTCCCACACAGGACGGGACTTCCTTTTTTGCAAAAATTTAAAAATAGGTATTGCAATTTAATATTATATGATGTATAATATATAGAGGGAAAGTTCTGTCCCGTATTATTGAAAATATTAATTAAAGGGGGAGCCTATATGATCTGTCCAAAATGCGGTTCGGAGCACGTTACCGTTCAGGCGATAACCGAAACCCAAACCAAAACAAAGCACCGCGGCTGTCTGGGCTGGGCAATGTGGATACTGCTTGCACTATGCACCTGCGGACTTATACTTATCATTCCCGCCGTTACAAACAGCAGGACGAAAACCAAGACCCGTACCCACACCGAAGCCGTCTGTCAGAGCTGCGGACACAGGTGGCGTGTCTGAGTACCCGAAAGGAGGCTTCGCATGAGCACGAAAGTAATCCTGATCTGCGGGAAAATATGCAGCGGAAAAAGCTTTTACGCCGAAAAGCTTCGGAAAGAACACAGGGCGGTCATGCTGTCCGTGGACGAGATAACCCTCTCGCTTTTCGGACAGCACATCGGTGAAAAGCATGATGAGATATGCGAACGCACGCAGAAATACCTGTTTGAAAAGTCCCTTGAAATCGTTGAGGTCGGAACGGACGTTATTCTCGACTGGGGCTTCTGGCAGCGTGAGGACAGAGATCACGCGCGGGAATTTTACAAGAACCGCGGCGTTCCCTGCGAGTTTCACTACTTGGATATTTCCGACGAAGCGTGGAGGCAAAATCTTGCCGAGCGGAATGCGGCGGTGTCTGCGGGAGAGACGGCGGCGTACTTTGTGGACGATAACCTTGCCGCAAAGTTTGAGAGAATGTTTGAAGTTCCCGACAAAAGCGAAATGGACGTTTGGTATGAAAATAAAAGATAGCAAAACCTCCTGTCACAGCGGCAGGAGGTTTTGCTTTGTCAGGAACGGCGTGCGGAAAATTAAAAGTCTTTGGTAATTGGTACAATGTGTTGAAATGATGAAACTTTTCCTTGTCTATTGACAACAAATAGAAAGGGTGATATCATAGTAAACGGATAACAACGTTAATTGTTGTCCGAGTTAATTAACTTGTGCGGGACACTGTGTTCCGCCGAAATTACGGGGTGTTTAAAATGCAAACGGACGATAAATACAAGCTCGTGGAACAGTTCAGACGTATGCGGCAGTTCATGAATTCCATACCGCTTAAAACGGGTATATCCCACAGCGAATTCTGCCTGCTGAATATTATTATGGATCACTCCGACAACGCCGACGGAATGACCGTTTCAGCGATTGCCGCCGAGCTTGACGTTACTCCGCCCGCAGTGTCCCGAAGCCTTAAATCCCTCGAAAGCAGGGGACTTGTTACCCGTGAGACAAATCTGATAAACCGCAGAAACACCATGGTGCGGCTTACGGATAGCGGACGGGAGCTTCTTGTAAATTCAAGAAAGCAGATGGACGCGGTACTAAAGCGCGTCCACGAAAAAATGGGCGAGGAGCGCAAAAATCAGCTTTGCGAACTGCTGTCCGAAATGACGGAAATTATCGAAAATTATGTTGCCGAGAAAGGAGAAAATGCCGATGATAAAAATGCTTAAATATCTTGGAAAATCCGCGGCATGGATACCGCTGATAGTGGCGCTGCTGATCGTTCAAGCTTTCTGCGACCTTGCGCTGCCCCAGTACACCTCCGACATTGTGGACGTGGGTATCCAGCAGGGCGGCGTGGAAACTGCGGCGTTGGACGAAATAAGAGGAGAAAGCTTTGAAAAGCTGCTGATGTTCGACAAAAGCGACAAGCTTTTGAAATATTACTACTACGACGACGTTGGTATCGTCAGCAGGGGATTAAATGCGGAGGATGTCGAGCCGTACATTACATATCCCGCGGCGGTTGTATACGCTCTTGAAAACGCGGACAGCTCAATGCTTCCCGAAAGTGTGAAGCTTCCCGAGGGAATGACAATTGTTGATGCACTGTTGGCAATGCCCGAGGAAATGCGTAAACCGATGATAGAAGAGATAAACAAGCAGTTCGAGGGCTACAGCGATATCATGCTGTCCCAGATGGCGATAGGCTTTGCCCGAAGCGAGCTTGAAGCGCAGGGCACGGACATGGACGCTCTGCGAATAAACTACATTTTCAAGACCGGCGCGAAGATGATGGGAATGGCTCTGCTGGTAATGGCGGTGACTATCGTGGTCGGCTTCATTGCCGCACAGCTTGGCGCGCTGTTCGGAATGAACGTCCGCGAAAAAATATTCAGAAAGGTCATTTCCTTTTCCAACAGCGAGATGGACAAATTTTCAACAGCCTCGCTGATAACACGTTCCACCAATGACATTCAGCAGGTGCAGATGGTAATTGTAATGATGCTGCGAATGATTTTGTACGCGCCGATACTCGGTATCGGAGGGGTTATAAAGGTCGTCCGCACAGGCACGGGAATGGGCTGGATAATCTTTATTGCAGTTGCGGCGATACTTATACTTGTAGCTATACTTATGTCGGTGGCAATGCCTAAATTCAAGATGATGCAGAAGCTTATCGACCGTCTCAACCTTGTCACCCGCGAGATACTTACGGGACTTTCCGTTATCAGGGCGTTCAGCCGCGAGGAGTACGAGGAGGCGCGTTTCGATACTGCAAATAAAAATCTCATGCAGACCCAGCTTTTCACCAACAGGGTAATGACGGTCATGATGCCGTTTATGACCCTTATCATGAACGGCATAAGCGTACTTATAGTATGGTTCGGCGCAAAGGGTATCGACGGCGGCGAAATGCAGGTGGGTGACATGATGGCGTTCCTGACCTACACAATGCAGATCGTAATGTCGTTCCTTATGCTGACGATGATGTCCATAATGCTTCCGAGAGCTTCGGTTTCGGCAAACCGTATCAGCGAGGTGCTTGAAACAGAGCCGTCCATAAGCGACAAGGAGCAGGCGGTCGAATCGGGTATCACCGAGGGCAGAGTTAAGTTTGACGACGTTTCGTTCAGTTATGGCGACTCGGAGGAAAAAGTCCTGCACCACATAAGCTTTACCGCAAATCCGGGCGAGACCACCGCTATTATCGGAAGCACGGGCAGCGGAAAGTCCACAATGATAAATCTTATCCCACGTTTCTTTGACGTTACCGAGGGAACTATTACCGTTGACGGCACCGACGTGCGGGATTTCTCACAGCATTATCTGCGGGAGAATATCGGTCTTGTGCCGCAGAAAGGTGTTCTGTTCAGCGGAACTATTGCTTCAAACCTCCGCTTCGGAGGGGATACCGCTTCCGACGAACAGCTCCGTGAGGCGGCGGCTATTGCACAGTCCACGGACTTTATCGAAGCCAAGCCCGAAAAGTACGAAAGTCCCATAGCGCAGGGCGGTACCAACGTTTCGGGCGGTCAGAAGCAGAGACTTTCCATTGCAAGGGCAATCGTCAAAAAGCCTAAGATCTACATTTTCGACGACAGCTTTTCCGCGCTGGACTACAAGACCGACGCGGCTCTGCGAAAGGCTCTGAACGAACAAGTTGCGGACTCAACGGTAATCATCGTTGCGCAGCGTATCAGCACCATTCTTCACGCGGATAAGATAATCGTCCTTGACGAGGGCAGGATCGCGGGAATGGGTACGCACGAGGAACTGCTGGAAAGCTGTGAAATATACGAACAGATAGCAAGCTCTCAGCTTTCGGAGAACGAGCTGAAGCGCGGAAGATCCTCCGAAAGCGCACAAATCAGCGGAAAGGAGGCTGAGTGATATGGCAGGAGAAAACAGACCAATGCCGCCGAGAAGAGGTCCCCGCGGTCCTCACGGTCACGGAGGAGGTCCTCCCATGGAAAAGGCAAAGGATTTCAAGGGCACTGTCCGCAAGCTTCTGGGATACGTCAAGCCTTTTAAGATAGCCATAATCGCGGTAATGATATTTGCCGCGGGCAGCACTGTTTTCAACATAGCAGGACCTAAAGTCCTCAGCAAAGCTACCACCGAAATATTCAACGGACTTGTCAGCAAGGTAAGCGGAGGAAGCGGCATTGACTTCGACGCTATAGCGCAGATAATGCTTACCGTAATGGGTATGTACGTCCTCAGCGGCTCTTTCGGATTTGTGCAGGGCTGGATAATGTCAGGCGTATCCCAAAAAATGACCTACCGTATGCGCAAGGAAATTTCCGAAAAGATACACCGCATACCCATGAAATACTACGAAAGCAACACCCACGGTGAAGTGCTTTCCAGAGTTACCAACGACGTTGACACCCTTGGCATGAGCCTTAACCAGAGCATTACTCAGCTTATAACCTCGGTCACCACGCTTATCGGCGTACTGATAATGATGCTTTCCATAAGCTGGATACTCACGCTTATCGCGCTTGTTATCCTGCCCATTTCCACGACTTTGGTAATGATCGTGGTGAAAAAATCGCAGAAATACTTCAAGCAGCAGCAGGAATATCTTGGTCATGTAAACGGTCAGGTTGAGGAGGTCTACGGCGGACACCTTGTTATCAAGGCGTTCAACCGCGAGGAAAAATCCCTTGAGGAATTTGAGCGGGACAACCGCATACTTTACAAATCTGCAATGCTTTCCCAGTTCCTGTCGGGAATGATGCACCCTATCATGCAGTTTGTGGGAAATCTGGGCTACGTGGGCGTAGCGGTAGTGGGCGCATGGCTTGCGGTAAAGGGTACTATTTCCGTGGGCGACATTCAGGCGTTTATCCAGTACGTAAGACAGTTCACTCAGCCTATAACCCAGATAGCACAGGTGTCAAATATGCTTCAGTCTATGGCTGCGGCGGCGGAAAGAGTTTTCGAGTTCCTTGAAGAAGCCGAGGAGGAAAACAAAGCCGAGAACCCCATTGCTCCCGAGGCTATTCAAGGCAGCGTTGAATTTGAGCACGTCAAGTTCGGCTACGATCCAAATAAAATTATTATAAGCGATTTCAGCGCAAGCGTGGAAAAGGGCAAGACTGTAGCAATAGTAGGTCCGACCGGCGCGGGAAAAACCACAATGGTAAAGCTGCTGATGAGGTTCTACGACGTGAACGGCGGCTCTATAAAGGTGGACGGATACGACGTCCGCGAGTTTGACAGAAGCTCACTGCGCGAGGCTTTCGGAATGGTCTTGCAGGACACATGGCTGTTCAACGGAACTATTATGGAGAATATCCGCTACGGCAGGCTGGACGCTACAGATGATGAAGTCATAGCCGCGGCAAAGGCTGCCCACGTTGACCGTTTTATTCGCACGCTTCCCGATGGCTACCAAACGGAGCTTAACGAGGAGTCGGGCAACGTTTCGCAGGGTCAGAAGCAGCTGCTTACAATAGCGCGGGCAATTCTTGCGGACAACAAAATTCTCATTCTCGACGAGGCTACAAGCTCCGTTGATACACGAACGGAAATACGAATCCAGAAAGCCATGAATAACCTTATGAAAGGCAGAACCAGCTTCGTTATCGCGCACCGTCTTTCCACTATCCGCGACGCCGATCTTATCCTTGTAATGAGGGACGGCGATATCGTGGAGCAGGGTACGCACGACAGTCTTATCGAAAAGGACGGCTTTTATGCCGCGCTCTACAATTCTCAGTTTGCGGAGGCGTGATTTTCAGTCTATGACCCAAAATAATAACAGACGGCAAAGGGAATTTTCCTCTGCCGTCTGTTTATATTTGTTCGGGCATTTGATCGGAAGGACAAAGTGATTCGCACATCTTCTCCTGCACCACAGCATAGGCGAGGGACATAAGCGGTACTCCGAGAAGTATACCCGCCGCGCCGCCTATTCCCGCTCCGAGGAGTATTGCCAGAAGCACCAGAAGCGGCGGTATTCCCAGACTTTTACCCACCACCCTTGGGTAAATAAGATTGTTTTCCAGCTGCTGCAAAACGATAATGAACACCACGAACCACATCGCCCGCATGGGACTTATCAGAAACAGCAGCAGAGCTGACGGGATAGTCCCGATTATCGCGCCGACCACAGGGATAAGCGCGGTCACGCCGATCATCGTGCTTATCAGCAGTGCGTACTCAAATCGGAAAAGCTTCATGCCCGCAAAGCACAGCACGCCTAAAATTACAGCCTCGGCGATCTGTCCGCTGACGAAGCGCGTAAAAATATCAAACACCATTCGGTAACGCTTTTTTACGGTCTCGTAACGCTCTCCCGTGAACCTTTTTACCGCCATGGCAGTAAAGCGTCGGATATCGCTTTTGCCGACAAGTATATAAATTGATATCACAAAGCCTATCAGTATATTTGCTATACCCGAAGCAAGGTCGTAGGTCTTGTCGTAAGTCCGCTCAAGCATTTTGGGGATACGTCCGCTGAGACCCGCAACGGCTTCTTTAAGGGCACAGAATATACCGAACTCGTCGCGGTTTTCAAGCCTTGCGCAGTAGCCCATGAAGTTGTCATAGTACCTGTCAAAATTGTCCGCGAACAGCTTTACGCTTGAAACAAGCTGGGGGACGATTATCCACACTATCCCCGCCGCAATGGCAAGCAGAAGCAGGTAGGACGAAGCGACCGACAGCGCGGAAAGGGCTTTGTCCCCCGCGCGCTTGAAAATGCGGGAAAATTGTTTTCTGAACCAACACACGGGAATGTTCATCACAAAGGCGATAGCTGCGCCGAGAAAAACGGGCATGAGAAGTCTCGCCGCTTTGGAGATGAGTCCCGCAAAAAATTCCGGCTTGACCGCGGCGGCAATAGGCACAGCCGCAAGAAAAGCTGTAAAAAATATGGTTCTGACAGTTTTTTTATCCATTGCACCCGCCCGCTTTAAATCCTAATTACCAATTAAATTGGTAATTAGGAATAGTAATATTACAGTTATTTTATGCCGTGGGGCGGCGGGTTTATTACAGGGAATTGTTCCCGAATTTTTTGGCAGTCAAAGTTTTCTGCACCCGAATAAACGCTTTACGGTTCTTCCGTTTCCCCGCGGGGACGTTCCATTTCCGCAAGCATTTCACGCAGCTTCAGGTCGGGCAGCGCAGCGACGTACATATACCCCAGCGCGCCGAGGAAAAAGCATATGTAAAAGATAAACAGGTCGTTGTCGCAGTAGCCCTTGTCGTTTGCCGCTTCCACCATTCCGCGGGACAGCTTCATGTTCACAAATATAAGAAACAGAAAAACGGCAAGTCCGAATATTACCAGTACCGCAGTCATAACGCTGACCCCTTTCTTTTGGTGCATTTATTCAAATGCTATAACTAATTATAGCACACTAATAAATGCAAGTCAAGCATACAAACGAATGTCAGTGGTATAATTGAAATAATCTAATTATTATACAAATGAAATGGGGTCAGGATGTGCATTATTACCAAAGACTTAAAGACCTGCGTGAGGACGCGGATATGAACCAGGAACAAGCGGGAAAGGCGCTCGGTATAACCCGTCAGCAGTATCAGCTTTACGAAAGCGGCAAGCGGGAGATACCCTTTCACTGCGCGATCGCGCTTGCGGAGCGGTACGGTGTGTCACTGGACTACATCGCGGGTCGGACAAACAACAAAAAGGGTCTGAACAGATCCGATCTGCCCGAAAAGGAGACCGAGCTGATCAACAAATTCCGCTCGCTGTCTGATGAGAGAAAAGGTAAAATTTCCGAACGCATGGACGTTCTCCAAGAGGAGCAGAAAGCCGAGGGCAAAGGCTGAGTACGGAATTGTCATGTCGGGGCGCGGAACGGAGATATGTCATGCAGGAATATTTATACGTCCGTGCTTGACAGCGGGACACATTTTCAAATGAGATCGGGACAGCTCCCCAATTGTCAATAATCGGGGAGCTGTCCGTCGGTTTATATATTGAAGAAACTTATAGAAGAAGTAATGCTGCTGCAATATTGACACACCATTTTTTTGTGTTTGTCGGCATTGTCAATAAAGTCGTCAAGAAATTCATTATCGGATGCAAGCGCGTTAACATCGTGCGCAGTAACCGATTGATTATAAGTGTCAAATATGTGCTGGGACCACATAGCGCTCTGATTTTTTTCGCTTCCGTCAGAAGTGAAAATTTTCATCAGCTTTAAGCTGTTCGGATCGCTGTATTGTTCCGGTGTTAGTTCTGCTTTATAATCAAACGGCTCGCTGTTTGCGTCGTCTATAATAAACTTTATGGCGTTTGTCATCTGGACAAATGCGCACAAGTGTAAAAGGGGATTGTTTTTTGTGCATACAGCGTCAGGATGCCAGCTTGGATTGTAAAAATATTTTTTGTCGGGGATATCCGGAAAAGCGCCGCATCTGCCGTGTCCAAGCCATCCTACCGACGTAGAGGAAAGAGCGGGAGAATACGTATAGTACGGCTTTGATCTTCCTTCACAGCTTTTTATGCTGCTGAAGCTGTACGGCTTTATTTCCTCGGACTTATTGAATTCGGTTACCCATGATGCTTCGTTTATTGCTTCCGAAGGTGTTCCCACAAAGTATTCGTGCGCAAACGTATCCGCAAGAACGTGCATGACAATTCCTATATAGCAAAGCTTTTTATTTGCGGAATTGCCGGTTGATGCGTATTCCCGTTTGGCAGCGTCAACAATTTGTCCTGACATATAGCTGTAAGGCAAACAGGTAAGCTTGAAAAGCTCCACTGAGGTAGGATCTCCCACAAAATCTTTATTTCGGAAAGGCAGTCTGTAACGACCGTCATCGGTGAAGTTTCCGGGAAGAAAATGAAATGAAGTCCATACCTGCGGAATTTCATTTGAAAAAGGCGAGTTGAACCAGCCTATATTCATCTTAAAAAGCTCATCGTTGGTATGGTATGTGGGACAAGCATTGCTCTTTTTGTGAGCTTTAAGAAGCGACCTTGAGCATTCGTCAACAAACTGAGCCGCGTGAGCGATCTTCCATGAGTCGTCGGAATTGAGCCCTGCTTCTCTTGCGGCACAGTATGTACCGTAATAATGAAATGAAAAGTTCATAATATTTTCCTTTCCGTGATCTCCTGCGGACAATTCCGGAATTTACAAGGCTGTGACTTATGCTTAATGTATTGATTCCTGCTTGTCCGCAGAGGATCGCGAAGCTTTAGTCTTCGAACTTATCGAAGTTATAGCTTATCGTTACAGCACCCGTGCTTTCATTCTCGTCAAGGGTGATAGTAAGATACTGCTGACCTTCATAATCGATTTCGACAGGCTTTCTCGAAAGCGTTGCAGCGTCGAAGAACGGATCGGAGATCTCAAGGTCGCTGAGTGCAACATAGAGCTTGGGGTGGATCGCAAAGTTGACCTTGAAGCCGGGACGAACATCGCATCTGAAAAGAGGCTTGCCGTTCTTGGCAACGACCGCAGAGCTTGTCTGAGAATTTTTGTTGTGAATTTCGATCGTATCTTCGGTCGGAGCAGGCTCGCTGCTTGCTCTTACATCAAGAGCATTGGCATTGTTGTAGATGTCCCATGCGGTATTGTACTCAACGGGCAGAAGCTTTGTCATGATCTTGCCGTCGTGACCGATGGATTCCATAGAGCCGATAGCGATCTCCATAGGAAGCACCGCTCTCATCTGTGCGCCGGGGGCGATATGCTGATGCTCCCACGCAGCTGTTTTGAAGTTTTTAACGTTAAGAGTTACGGCTTCCTGATAAAGAAGCACCTGCTGGGTACAACCGAGCTTGCTCTTCACTCTGATGTGAAGATCAGTGTTTGAATAGGCCATTTTTAATTACCTCCATAAAATGTATTTTATTTATTCGGAATACAAATCTGCATTTGCCTGTGCGCGCCGCGGGCATAGCGTTTCCGTACTCCTGATAAACCGCTGCGGCTTGATATTGCCGCGTTTACGGTTTATTTCAATTTAATACCGCCTGCGTCATAAAGGGAATTATCCCGGAAGTGTATTTCTTTCCGCATAAGCATGAGCTTCCGTCAGAAAAAAACAGCTCGCAGTCCGAAAAAGACTTTACCTCCGACATATTGGCGATGGTGGAAGAGCGCACTATCTGAAACATGAACGGCAGTTCGTTGATGAGCTTTGAAATATCTGCCCGTATTTCGTCCATGCCGTTTTTATGTACGACCGTGCATAAATGTGTCTGCTTTACGGTTTCTATAAAGTAAATTTCGTCAAACGGTATGACCTTGTCTATGCTGTTGTAGTAAGTAACCGCTATTCCGTTGCATACTGTTTTTATTTTTCCGTAAAGCTGTGTGAAAACTTCTTTAAACATTTCCCTCAGCTTGTGCTTGCAAAGATATCCGCAAATTGTTTTAAGACTGTTTATAGCCTTAATTGCAGGTTCGGCAGTACCCGAAACAAGACATATCCTGACAGTTTTGCTTAACGTCTCAATTTCCTTGGCGATCTCCTGCCAATTGTCAAATGACTGAACATCAATAATGACAATTGCCGTCGGATACTTTTTTATTGCTTCCGTTATTTTTTCTCTGGTCATTAACTGTCCGGACAATAGTGACATATACCGTGATTTTTTGCTGCACAAAAAATTGTCCGCAAGTGCAGAAAGCTTTCCCCACAGACGCTTTGAAAGGGTACAGATCAATATCTCCATTTTTATCAATTCCTTTCTTTTCTTTCGGGTATGGCTTAATTATATACCAAACGCATACAATGGGATTATATGTGTCGCAGATGCGGGCATTTTTGTCATAAGAGCGCTGATAATACTCTATTTTAAATATGCTTTTCAGCACAGCAAAAATATAAATTGTAATAAAAAGCAATTCCCAAGATCGAGAATTGCTTTTGCAGAGTAAAAAAATAGTTTCGCAGTGTGCTTCAGATAGTCATATGGTTTTGCCATACATAAGCCGTCCGCCCGTTTATTTGCATTATTATACAAATTTTGCCATAAATCAACAAATTTTTAACAATTGGTATAAAAATCATGATATTTTGCATATTACAGGCAAAAAAAATCCGCAGGAAAACCTGCGGATCAGCTTATACAATATTATTGCTTATACCAACATACGCTTCAAAAACGGCGTTTGCCGCATTACCTTTTTCGCTTTGGAGCAAAATAAAGTAAATATCAGTTATTGGTTTCATGTTATTTTTCCTTGCATATCCGTAAAGCAGGGTTTCAGCGTCGCGAATTTCATTAACATCATAAAACATGAATGAAACCGCATTGCTGATTTTAAACTCCGGCTTATATATGCACTGCCCTTCGCTTTTAAAAGCCTTGTCTGTTGGGATCAATATTTCAACGCCGTAAATATCTTCGCCTCTGTCGGGAATAATTTCAATAATTCTGAACACGGTATTCCCGACAGCTTTCAGATCCAATGCGTCGATATTGTTTTTTGCAAAAATCAGCATATTGATTAGCTCGCGTGCGTTTACTCTCGTGGTGTAGGAA
>JAIEDQ010000110.1 GCA_029067895.1 Oscillospiraceae bacterium
TCGATGGAGCGCACCCGTCTTACGGGCGAGGAGTTCGTAAGCGCGCTTCTCAGCGAGGAGCAGGTTGCAGTCGTGCCGGGGAGCGCGTTCGGCGAATGCGGAACTTATCACGTGCGCTGTTCGTATGCAACGGGCATGGCGGAGCTCACCGAAGCGGTGAAACGGATAGAGCGGTTTGTGAAAAAACTGGACGGGGTAGCCTCCGCAAGCGTGAATTTTGCGGCGGAGTCCCTTACGGTGGATTACGAAAAAATCGGCGTTAAGGAGATCGAAGCCGCAGTCGTCAAGGCGGGCTATGCTTTCGCGGACAAAAACGCCAAGCCCAAAATGCCTCACGACAAGGTAATGCTTATCAGACTTATTTTGTCGCTGGTATTCGCCGTCCCGCTGCTGACGATAAGCATGGGACACATGGTAGGTATGCCTCTGCCGAACGCCATAGAGCCGCATCACAGCCCCATGGGATTTGCATTAGTCCAGCTTGCGCTGACGGTTCCCGTAATTGCTATCGGCTGGAAATTCTTTTGGGACGGCTACCGCAATCTGTTTCGGCTTTCCCCCAATATGGACAGCCTAATCGCTCTCGGCTCTACCGCCGCGCTGGTGTACGGCTTTTACGCCATGTACAAGATTTCCGCAGGCGAGACCGAGTATGCAATGCACCTTTATTTTGAGTCCTGCGCTACGATACTGACTCTTATCACCTTGGGAAAATACCTTGAAGCCCGCTCAAAGGGCAAGACGGACGAGTCGGTGAAAAAGCTGATGAACCTTGCTCCGAAAACCGCTTTTGTAATGCGCGGCGACAAGGAGCTTGAAGTGGCTTTAAGTCAGGTCAAGGTTGGCGATATCGTGGTGTCCCGTTCGGGCGAAAGCCTTGCGGTGGACGGCGAGGTCATTGAGGGAAGCGCAGTGGTTGACGAATCCATGCTGACGGGTGAAAGCGTCCCCATTGAAAAAAAGGTGGGGGACAAGGTGGTCGGCGCGACCATAAACAAAAACGGCTTTATCAAGTACCGTTCCGAAAAGGTTGGCGAGGACACGGCTCTTTCCCGCATTATAAAATTTGTTGAGGAGGCGCAGGGTACGAAAGCGCCTATCGCGCGGCTTGCGGATACTATCTCGGCGTACTTTGTGCCCGCGGTTTTAGCCCTTGCGGTAATAGCTTGTCTGGGCTGGCTTATCGCAGGAGAGAGCAGCGAGTTCTGCATAACAATTCTTATAAGCGTACTGGTAATAGCTTGTCCCTGCGCTCTGGGACTTGCAACTCCTACCGCCATAATGGTCGGCACGGGCAAGGGCGCGGAAAACGGCATACTCATAAAAGGCGGAGAACCGCTTGAGCAAGCCTGCAAGATAACCACGGTCGTTTTCGACAAGACGGGTACTCTCACCGAGGGAAAGCCCTCCGTAACCGATATTTTCCCTCACGGCATAGTCGAGGAGGAGCTTATACGGCTTACCGCATCGGGTGAAGCCGCTTCGGGACACCCTCTCAGCGAGGCGATAGTGACCTGCGCCGAGGAAAAGGGTATCACTCTTTCCGATACCGCGGATTTCACAAATCTTGACGGACGTGGCATTTCCGTTACCGTTGACGGCAAAAAGCTGTTAGTTGGAAATATCCGTCTTATGGAGGAAAGCTCTGTAGCTGTCCCAGAGGACTACAGCCAAAAGGCGGAGCACTGCGCCGATATGGGCAGAACGCCCATGTACGCCGCCTATGACGGTGTATTCATAGGCGTGATAGCCGCGGCGGATACCATAAAAAAAGGCAGTCTCGAAGCCATTGCGGAGCTTCAGAAAATAGGAATAAAAACCATCATGCTGACCGGAGACAACACCCGTACCGCCCGCGCCGTTGCGGGAGAGCTTAACATCGACAGCTTTATCGCGGAAGTCCTGCCCGAAGAAAAGGCGGAGCATATCAAAAAGCTTCAGCAGGACGGCGAAGTGGTAGCTATGGCGGGTGACGGCATAAACGACGCTGTGGCTCTGACTCAGGCGGATGTCGGTATCGCCGTGGGACAGGGTACGGACGTTGCTATCGAGTGCGCGGATATCGTTCTAATCAAGGACGACCTGCGGGACGTAAGCAAGGCGATACGCCTGTCACGAGCTACCATAAGGAATATCCGTCAGAACCTGTTCTGGGCGTTCGGCTATAACACCCTTGGAATTCCCGTTGCAATGGGTATCCTGCACATTTTCGGCGGTCCTCTTCTCAATCCGATGATAGCCGCGGCGGCAATGAGCTTAAGCTCGGTATCGGTGGTGTCCAACGCGCTTCGTCTTAAAACAGTCAAAATCAGTTAAATGAATAGGGCAATAAATAGAGTATAGGTTCTCTATTTTTCAATTCTAAAATTTTAACAGGAGGTTTTTTCAATGAAAAAAATTATGATCGAAGGTATGTCCTGCGAACACTGCGTTGCTCATGTCAAGGAGGCTCTGGAAAATCTGGGCGCGTCAAGCGTTACCGTTGATCTTGACGGCGGTTACGCCACGTGCGAGACCGACAAGTCCGACAGCGAGATCAAAGCCGCCATTGAAGATGAGGGCTACGACGTAACAGCAATTGAATAACAATATTACCCATACCGTCCCATTAGGCGGTATGGGTAATATTTAACGTATCAAAGAATCTTTCTGATTTCTTCAAAAGGCTCTACGCTGCGTTTGAGAATGCCGTGCATATGGGCTATGGCAATGCCGTAGTTGGTCATGGGAACGCCCTGCTCCTCGGCGCAGGCATAGCGGTACTTCATCTCGCGCTCGTTCAGCATACAGCCGCCGCAGTGGATCACCGCCGCGTATCCGCTCAGATCGTCGGGAAATTCCGTTCCCGAGGTGAACTCAAAGGCGACGTCCTTTCCTGTGTGCTTTTTCACCCAGTTCGGAAGCTTTACGGTGCCTATGTCCCCGCACTGGCGGTGGTGCGTGCAGCCCTCGGAAATGAGGATTTTATCTCCGTCCTTTATGCTGTCCAGAGCCTTTGCGCCCCTGACGGCGGTTTCAAGAGTACCCTTGTAGCGCGCGAACAAAATCGAAAAGGACGTGAGCAGAATATCTTCGGGAGTTTCCGCGGAGACCTTTCCGAAAGCCTGACTGTCGGTGATTACGAGCTTAGGCTTGGTACCCAGCTTTTTCAGGGTTTCGGCAAGCTCGGTCTCCTTTACGACGACGGAAATGCCACCCGCTTCAAGAATGTCGCGGATAGTCTGCTGCTGAGGCAGGATAAGTCTGCCCTTTGGCGCGGCGTCGTCGATAGGCACTACAAGCACCGCAATATCCGTCGGGGAAAGCAGGTCGCCAACGATCTTTTTATCGGGTTCGGAGACCTGCGCAAGCTTAACAATTGCTTCTTTAAGCTCGTCTATACCGTCGCGGGTCAGCGCGCTGCCGTAGTAATGTCCCTCTTTCCGAGGAAAATTTTCGGGCAGAGTATCCGATTTGTTGTGAAAGATTGCACAGGGGATATTCTTTTTCCGTATCCTTTCTATAAGGGCGGTGTCCTCCGAGCTTTCCTCAGCGCCGTCTATTACGGCAACGGCAATGTCGGTCTTGTTCAGCATCTGATAGCTTTTCCTGACCCGAAGCGCGCCAAGCTCCCCCTCGTCGTCGATGCCGGGGGTGTCGATCATCACCACGGGACCTATGGGGAGAAGCTCCATAGCTTTAAGCACAGGGTCGGTGGTAGTGCCGAGAACGTCGGAAACGATAGCTATGCTCTGGTTGGTGAGGGCGTTCATAACGCTGGATTTTCCCGCGTTTCGCTTTCCGAAAATTCCTATATGAACGCGGTTTGCGGAGGGTGTTTCGTTAAGTCCCATAAAATCAGCTCCTTGCAATTTTTATTTATATTCGGTGCAAACTATTTGCGCGGTCACGGAGAACCGCTTGGAAACCACAAAAAAATCAAGAGAGGAGGAGGTTGTTTTTCCCGCGGGAAAAGCAGTCATCATTATGCATATAAGCAATAAATGCTCCATAGCAGTGCATTGCCTGATCTGTATACACGAGTTCGGAAAGGATATCCGTGTCACAAGCGAAATGCTGGCAGTGTCGTCCGGTGTAAATCCCGTTACGATACGGGGAATAATGAGCGCGCTTAAAAAGGACAGCATCATTTCCGTCAAGTCGGGAACGGGCGGGGCGGTCTTATGCTGTCCCCCGGAGGAAATTTCCCTGTACCGCATATGCTCCGCCGTCGAACCCGATTTTCTCGAAAAGCTTTTCGGGATACATCAGAGTCCCTCGCAGCTTTGTCCTGTGGGAAAAATTATCGGCTCGGTTCTGAAAACATCTTATGATGAAATTGCTGATAATTTGACGAAAAGTCTTAAATCAATAACGATGGCGGAAATTATCCGCAACTATAAAAACGCGTCTGGCGAAAACAACCTTTCCGTCGAAGACATCTGGAAATGTTATTTGTCCGCATCGGGGTCAAGCGGAGTAACGTAAAGGGTGCGGTTATTGGTAAAGATGACCATTCCAGGCTTTGAGCCCGACGGCTTTTTCACAAACCTCACAGGGACGTAATCCACGGGTACCTGTGAGGAATTTTTTGCCTTGCTGTGGAACGCCGCAATCCTTGCCGCCCACATGACAGTACTGTCGGGGACTTCCTTTCCCTCCGCACGGATTATCACATGAGAACCCGTTATATCCTTAGTGTGGAGCCAGATATCGGTTTTGTCCGCAAGCTTTGTGGTGAGCATATCGTTCTGCTTGTTGTTCCTGCCTACCAGCACCGTAAAGCCATCGGGAGACTTGAATTCCAGCGGCGGGTGAGCCTTTGGAGGCTTGCCTTTCAGCTTTGCGGCGCGGATATAGCCCTGCTCCGCAAGCTCCAGCCGAAGCTCGTTGACCTCGTCCTCGCCCTTTGTTCTTGTCAGCGCGTCGAACACACTGTCGATATAGGCAAGCTCCTCCTCGCCCTTTTTTATCTGCTCGGTGAGTATCTTTTCCGCCGTATCCGCCTTGCGGTACTCGCCGTAGTAACGCTGCATATTTTGGGACGGGGTGAGCCGCTTGTCCAGCTTTATTTCAATTTGCGGACAGTTCTCGTCGTAGAAATTTTCGACTGTAACGCTGCCCATGCCCTTTTCAACGCGGTACAGATTTGCGGATATCAAGTCGCCCATAAGCTTGAATTTTTCCCTGTCCGCGGAGACCTTCAGCTCCTCCCGCTGATTTGCAAGACGGCGTGCTATGCGCTCGGAGGTGTTCTGCAAAAGCTTGTAGAGATCCTGCGCACGCTGTCTGAGACGTGCCGCGCTGTCCCGTTCGGCGTAGAAGTAATCCAGCAGGTCGCAGGCGGAGGGCAGCTCCTCTGTGGTCATCAAGCCGCCGTACTGGCATATCGGCATGAACGAGAAATCTTTCAGCAAACCGTTACTATCCTTTACCGCGGTGAACGCGCATCGTCCCTCGCGGCACTCCCGCGCGGACTGCTCCACCGCAAATGCAAGGCGTTCAAGTATCTCACCGTTAAGATCGCTTTTTACCGCGTCCCTGCCCTGCGCGGCATAGTATACCCACTCGCGGGCGACTATGGGGGAAATTCCCTCGAAAATTTTCAGCAGCGTCTTTGCAAGATCAGCCTCGGGAAGCGGTTCTGCGGCGCGGGCAATGTCCGATCCGCTGCAAGTCCTGAAATCAAGCCTGTCGTCTCTGGGGGGACAGGTATAGGTCATGTTCGGCAGCACGGGTCTTTCGCGGGACATTTCAAAGTCCACCCGCTTTATGCTGTCGATAATTTTGCCCTCGGCGTTTATTATCACCACGTTTGAGCAGCGTCCCATAATTTCCGCCGCAAGGGTGACCTTCACCATGTCCCCAAGCTCGTTCATAGCCTCGAAATCGAAGTACAGTATACGCTCCAGACCGTCCTGCCTTATGTCAAGAAGCCTGCCGTTTCCAAGATGCTTTCTGAGCAGCATACAGAACATGGGCGGGACTTTCGGGTTCTCGATAGATTTTTTTGTGATATGCACTCTTGCCGACCCTGCCGCCGCGGAAAACAGAAGCTTCTCGTTTCCTCCTCTGGTGCGCAGAGTCATCACTATCTCCTCACGGGAGGGCTGGCTGATCTTGTCAACCCTGCCGCCGATAAGAGGTTCGAGCTCTTTTTTTACCATGTACAAAAATGCGCCGTCCAACGCCATAGTTATTCCTCCTCTGAAATGTCCACACGCAGTATCAGTTTAAACGGCTCATAATCGGAAGCCTTTGAAATTTCCGCGGACACTTCAAACTCCCGCTCGTCTATTTCCTCGGTAAAGGAATTTTCAATGCTCCGTCCGCCCTCGTAGGTGACGAACTCGCCAATCTCGAACGCAAGGTCGTCAAACATCTTTTTCAGCTTTCTGCGAATACCGAAATGGTTTACCACGTCGAAAGCAAGATCCATTTCCTCCAGCGCGGCAAGAATGTCAACGCCGCGGATATTTTCCGTCTCGATTATTTTTTCGTCGCTGAAACGCTCGTCCGCTTCGATACAGAAATCGTAGGGTTCGATAAATGGAGTATCCTCGGCGGTTTCGTCGGACGTATCAATGTCCTTTTTAAATTTATTGAAAAAATCTTTCAGCATATTGTCTCTCTCCCTTTCAAAAATACAATAGACGGCGGTAAATTCCGCCCAGATTGAAAAAGCTTTTGTTAAAATATTTATTGGCAGGGGCTCTATTGCAAAAACGGGATATGCAGTTTGAAGATAGTCCATAAGCATTGCAAAATCAAGGTCGGGGTCAAGGCTGAAACTCACAGCGACGTCTATAACGCTTGGCAGCAGGACTGCGGCTTTGACCGCAATAAAAACAAACAGGTACTTCAAGGCGAGCCCTGCCGATTTTTTCAGAGCCGCGTCTATTCTTATATTCCCGTCTTTTACATACAGATACGGCATAAACAGAAAAAATAACGAACATACATCTGCAAGTACAGACAATACAAACTTTACCGTGACGTCACTGCCCTCAAAGAAATTAAAATTCCTTGACGCACAAAAAATCGTCACCCACATCGACAATGCTTCAGCGACAAGTCTCCCCAATCCGACCATAACAATGGACTTGAAGAATTTCCCCACACCGCGGCAACAGTCAAAAAGCGATGATATGCCGGGGTTCTCGCCGTCAATGCGCTTAAACAGATATCCGTAAAACCCTGCATAAACAGGCGGAGCCGCAATCAGGACCGCAAGCCGACCGAAAATGCCGAAATACCAGAAGCTGAACGAAAGCAGTATCACTGCCATGGCTGCAACGACAGACGGCAGAAATGTTCTTTTGAACGACTTTTTAATCATTTTGTCAGCCCCCTAAGCTTTCCTGTAGGTAAGCACCTCAAACCATATCTCCGTGGTGAGACTTTCAAGCCTTTCCAGACGTTCGTGACCCTCCGCGCCCGGAAACTCAAAGCCGTCCAACGCCATAATTATTCCTCCTCCGAAATGTCCACACGCAAGATAAGTTTAAACGGCTCATAGTCGGAAGCCTTTGAAATTTCCGCGGACACTTCAAACTCCCGCTCGTCTATTTCCTCGGTAAAGAAATTTTCAATGCTCCGTCCGCCCTCGTAGGTGACGAATTCGCCTATCTCAAACGAAAGGTCGTCAAACATCTTTTTCAGCTTTCTGCGAATACCGAAATGGTTCACCACGTCGAAAGCGAGGTTCATTTCCTCCAGCGCGGCAAGAATGTCAACGCCGCGGATATCCTCGGTCTCGATAATTTTTTCGTCGCTGAAACGCTCATCCGCTTCGATACAGAAATCGTATGGCTCGATAAAGGGCTTCTCTTCGTCATTTTCGGTATCCTCGGCGGGTTCGGGATATGCGTTCTCGGCAGCGGAATTTTGCTCTTTTGGAGATACTCCGAGAATCATATAAGCAGCGGTAAATTTGATCCATACCCTGACAGAGTTAGATACCAGCATAAGAATAAAATTAAAAATATTATTTGCATTGAGTACGGTCTCTCCCGCGCGCAGCACGCCATACTCAATACCGTTTCTGTAAAGACTTAGGATTAAGCTGTCTATACCGATTTCGGCAGCTGTCAGGAGTATAAGAACTATCATGAATTTTAATCCGAGCCTAACGGATTTTTTTATCGCTGCCGCCAGACCGTCCGATATGCTTTCGGCATAAGCGTAAGGCGTAAGGAAAAACAGTTCGCTTAAAACCAATATAACTAACGCTATAATCGCGGCGGCAAAAAGAGCTCCCGTATTCTCGTCACGAGAAGCAAAAATGCTGAACATGGTCAAATAGGAAGCGGCAGATGCAGGAAATCCAACTGCTGCCACCGATATAAGATACGCCGCAGCGGATTTGACAAATCCAGCAGCGCTTCGGTAAAAGTCAAAAACCGTCAGTATGTGAGGCTTTCCGCCGTTCACGCGTTCAAAACAGAACCTGTAAAATCCTATATACAGCGGAGAAACAGCCACAGTTATACATATGTTTAAAAACGCCGCAATGCCGTTCCAAGCCGGACTTTCGGCATTTATAATAACCATGTGTGAAAATCGGTTCGTAATGCTGCTCAACGCCATTAAAACGATTTGAAAAATAAATATAAACGGAAGCACCTTTGTGAACGATATTTTTATCTTTTGCATATTGTCAGCCCCAATCATAATTTTTTATAAGTAAGCACCTCAAACCCTATCTCCGTAGTAAGACTTTCAAGCCTTTCCAGACGTTCGTGACCCTCCGCGCCCGTCTTGTAGAAGTACGGCGTCATGGAGAAAAGCGCAGAGATATCCTCTCCCGTCGGCAGAAAAATTTCCCCCGAAACCTTTTCCGCGCCCAGAAATTCAAAGCCGTCAAGCCCGTAGTCCTTTACCGCGTTTGGATACGGCTCATCGTAGACCGCGCATTTAAGCTGCCACAGGTGTCGCTCCGCGGGTATCGCCATTATGAAGATACCGCCACGCTTCAGTACCCGCAGAAATTCCTCCCCGCAGTATGGCGCGAAAAGACTTGTGACAATATCGCATCTTTCCGTCTCAACGGGAAGATGAAACACGCTTGCAACCGCAAACTGTACCGATTTCGTCCGCTTTGCGGCGTAGTCGGCGGCGATTTTGGAAATGTCTATCCCGATAATTTCCGCGTTCATGTCCGAGACGGACTGCGCTATTTTGCCTGTGTAGTATCCCTCTCCGCAGCCCGCGTCAAGTATCCTGCACCCCTCGGAGGCATGGACTGAAACCGTCCTGCACAGGACTTCGGCGAGTATTTCGTAGTACCCCTTGTCAAGAAAATTCTTCCGCGACTGCACCATAAGCTTGTTGTCTCCCGGCAGAGCGGAATTCATTCTGTCGGAGGTCAGCAGATTCACATAGCCGCTTTTGGCGATATCGAAGCAGTGCCGTTCTGGACACAGAAAGGATTTTCCATTCCGCGCAAGCTTCCCGCCGCATTTAGGACAAATAAGCATGATAAAGCTCCTTACAGAATGTAGTCAACGGGGTCGCGGTCGGCTTTTGCCCGAACTGCTTCAAGCTGAGGGTACTCCTCCTTGAAACGTTTTATCAGGTACGGCACGGCAATATCCTCCGTGTGGAAATGTCCGCAGTCGTACAGTGCAATGCCTGCGTTGCGGGCGGTTATCCATTGGTCGTGCTTCACGTCCCCCGTAATGTAAGCGTCCGCGCCCGCGGCAATTGCGGCAGGAAGATCGCTGCCTGCCCCTCCCGAACAGAACGCAAGCTTTTTTATGGTACTGCCGCTGTTCGTATAGCGGACGACCGTGCAGCCGAAAACGTCTTTAAGCATCTTTCCGAATTCGTCGGGATAAAGCTCATTTGCGGCAGTGCAGACCCAGCCGTAGCCACGTCCGTCGGGGTGGACAGGCTCAAGGACGATTTGCTTTTTCAGCTTCAGAACAGAATTGAGCATATCGAAAATAATGTCGTTTATGCCGCCGTCCGCCATATCAAGGGGCGAATGGAAGCATATGCAGGCTATACCGTGCTTTAAGGCAAGACAGGCGGGGTTGCTGTCGTCCAAGCTGTAAAGCGGGTGGAATATCACAGGGTGGTGGGCGATTATTGCCTCCGCGCCTATTTCCGCAGCCTCGCGGACTACCTCGCAGGTAATGTCCAGAGCGAACAGGACTTTTGTTACGGACGCGTTGACCTCACCTACCAGAAGCCCCGAATTGTCCCCCTTGTGGAGATTTTTCAGCGGCGCGATCTTATCCATAAGTATCATCAGGTCTTTTACACAATACATAGTATCTCTTCCAATCCTTGTAAAAATTTCTGCGGCAAGAGCGGTCTTTTCAGTGCGGCGGGAAGCCCGTCCCTCCCGCAGAAGCCGCTCAGCCTGTCCCTCGGCGTAAAGCCTTGCGGCAGGGTCGCTCAGGTCAAGCTTTCCCAGAAGCTCGAATATCGGCGGCGGAGTGTAGGGTACAGCTCCGTTCTTTACCGCGTTTATCACCGTGTAGCGGAATTTTCCGTCCACAGCGGCGCATTGCTTAATTATCTCAAAGCCGTTTTCGCAGAGCCATTTTATCAGAAAATCCGCTCGGCTCATAGGCTGCAAAATCAGATTTTTTCCGTCAAGCCAACCGCATCGGGAAAGAATAGCTGCAATAAGCTCACCGCCCATTCCCGCGATAACGATATCGGTTATCCCGCTTTCGGGGATATTTTCCAGTCCGTCCGACAGGATAAGCTCCGCCCTGTTCAGCACTCCCGCCTTTTCCAGCGTTGCCCTCGCCGACGCAAGAGGCTTTTCGTTTATGTCGGCGGCAACGGCGGTCTCGCACCTGCCCTCTGAGAGAAGCTCCGCCGCAAGATAGGCGTGATCCGTACCCACGTCGCAGACACGTTTTCCCGTCACCATATCGGCGCAAAGCCGTAATCTTTTATCAAGCATAATGTCCTCACAATGTTATATGAATTACTGCTATATGTATTAAATTTTTCTAACGTGTCCCGAATGTCACACAAAAACATTAAAGGCGTAAAGCAAAAACCTTACGCCTTTAGTGATCACTTATTCTCGAAGTGCTTGTTAAGCTTTGCAACAAGCTCGTCGGGACTTACTCCGTGTACGGCGCAGGCGTCGGCAATGCTTTCGCCTCTTGCCGAGGGACAGCCCAGACAGTGCATACCCATTTCCAGAAAGAACGGAGAGGTCTCCGCGTCAAGGTCGAGAACGTCGCCGATTATCATATCCTTTGTGATTTTTACGCTCATTTTAACATTCCTCCAAAATATACTGTAATAGTATTATAACCTATTTTTCCTGTTTTTGCAATAGCCTGTTGATTTTTTTGCAAATGGGTGGTATAATTTAATTATCTTCCAAATTTATGAAACGAGGTATCTGAATTGAATTTACTGAACAAGCTTGAACAAAAATTCGGACGGTATTATATCAGCAACCTGATGCTCTACATTGTTATAGGTACGGGAATAGTTTTTGCGTTTCAGTATCTTTTTTCCGAAATACCGCTTTTGTATTTTCTCACGTTTAACAAAGCCGCTATCCTGCACGGACAGATATGGCGGATAATTTCCTTTATCTTCATTCCCGAAAGCCTAAATCCGCTGGAAATGGTTTTCTGGCTTTATCTGTACTGGCTTTTCGGCTCAAGTCTGGAGAACTACTGGGGCGGCTTCAATTTCAACGTCTACTATTTCAGCGGCGTGATTTTTGCGGTCATCGGAGGCTTTATCACGGGCTATGCAACGGTGTACTACCTCAATCTCTCACTGTTTCTGGCAATGGCAGCGGTAAATCCCAATATGCAGCTCCTGCTGTTCTTTTTCATTCCAGTGAAAATGAAGTGGCTTGCATGGGTGGACACGGCGTTTCTCGTATATCTTTTCATAATCGGCTCATGGGGCGACAGACTGATAATTCTTTTTTCCCTGCTTAATTTCCTGCTGTTCTTCGGCGGAGACTTCTTACGGCTCGTCCACCACAAAATAAAGTTCAGAAAGATACGCAGCAGCTTCAAAAACAAAAACAAGTAAAAAAGCGGAACGCTCGGCAAGGGCGTTCCGCTTCGGTATTTTTATTTTGTTGTTCTCCGCGGCTTAGAAGCCAGCCATAGAACGCAGTATCTTTTCCAGCTCCGTTCTGTCGGTGCTGAATTCCAGAGCGGTCTCGTAGGAAATAAGCTCTTTCTTGTAAAGCTTGGAAAGCGTATCGTTGAGCGTACACATTCCCTGCTTCGCGCTGGACTGGATAGTGGACTCCATCTGAGCGATCTTGTTTGTACGGATAAGGTTTCTGATAGCGTCCGTTCCGACCATTATTTCGAGAGCGGCGATACGGTTTCTGCCGTCCGAGGTGGGAACGAGAGTCTGGGCGATAACGCCCTGTATCATGTTGGAAAGCTGGGCTCTGATCTGATTCTGCGATTCTGGAGGACAGGCGTCGATAATTCTGTCGATAGTCTGCGCGGCGCTGGAGGTATGCAGCGTCGCGAATACCAAGTGTCCCGTTTCGGCGGCGGTCATGGCGAGAGCGATAGTCTCATAGTCACGCATCTCTCCGACGAGGATAACGTCCGGGTCTTCACGGAGCGCGCTTCTCAGGGCGTTGCTGAATGTATCAACGTCTCTGCCGATCTCTCTCTGGTGAATGGTAGCTTTTTCCTGAATGTAACGGTACTCGATAGGATCCTCGATAGTGATGATGTGGCAGGCGCGGTTTTTGTTGATATTGTCGATAATTGCCGCAAGGGTGGTGGATTTACCCGAACCCGTAGGACCCGTCACAAGGATAAGACCGCGCTTTTTCTGCGCAAGCTCTGTAAGCACGGCAGGCATTTTCAGATCGTCCAGAGTGGGAATAGTGTCGTTGAGAAGTCTTATCGAAGCGGCAAGGCGTCCGCTCTGGCGGAACACGTTAACACGCTGTCTTGCGCCGTTTGCGATCTCAAAGCTGAAATCTATGTCGTGACCCTCTGTAAGAAGCTTTTCCTGATCGGCTGAGAGAATGGAAAGAATGGTGCGGTTAACGACGGTATCGCTCAGTTCGCCGAATTTGCGAAGCTCGCCGTTAATGCGGACTACCGTAGGCGCTCCGACGGTAAGGTGAATATCCGAAGCTCCGAGAGAGCGGGCTTCCATAATAAATTCCTGAAAAGTCATATAGGTACACTATCCTTTCATTATTTGATTTTGAACTGGATTCCGCTTGCTGAAAGATAAACCTCGCTGCACATATTTGCAATACGCTGGTTTACCACGCCGAGTATTCTTCTGAAAACAGCCTGGTCAAGGTTTTCGGGAGTGATCGAAAATCCTGTTTCCAACGTGATTATGACCATAGTTCCCTCAATAGCGGCAATGGCGTCGAACATATCGGTAACGTCATTGACGATACTTTTTTCGATCTCCTTTTCCTTATCGTGGGATATATCCGACGGGTCGGGACACTCTTTCTCAATTCTTTTTGCGGTGTAGGAAGCAAGGCTGTCAAAGATAACAAACTTATGATCGGTAAATTTTTCCGCGGGGTTTTCGGTGATACCGGGAACAATATCCCATTCCACAAGGTTCTGCTTGTTTCCGTACTCGATACGGTTAAGGGTATCCGTGTCCACCTTTTCGGCGGCGCAGAGATAAAGAACGTAGTCGCAGGCGGCAAGGTAGGTGGCCGCCCATCTGGATTTGCCGCTTGAAGCTCCGCCCGTTATCAGGATCGTTTTCGACATTCAGTATCATTCCTTTCATGTTTGGCTGTCAGAAGTATGCAAATTTGTAAAATAATCATGTTTAAATCACACATATAATTGTAACATATTATCCCGCATTTGTAAATAGAATTTTCAAAAAAATCACGAAAATCAATCTTAGTTGGTAAATTTTCCTCATATCTCCGAACCGAATATCTGCACAATAAGTCACCTTATCAGCACTTTCGGGACATTGACTTTTCCCGCCGATCGGAGTATAATTTCCTTAAAAAACCAAAGGAGCGTTATTATGCCAAATCCATATCTTCCCAACTGGGAGTACATTCCCGACGGCGAGCCGAGAGTTTTCGGCGACCGTATCTACATCTACGGCTCTCACGACCGCGCAGGCTCGGACAGCTTCTGCGACTACGTTCTCAAATGCTGGAGCGCGCCTGTCGACGACCCGACAAACTGGGTCTGCCACGGCGATATCTTCCGCACACTTGCGGAAAAAGACCGTCCTGCCGATACCGACTGGACGGACGAAAGTCACTACCTTTACGCTCCCGACGTAGTTGAAAAGGACGGCAAGTACTATCTGTACGCCTACATCATCAACTCCGTGGGCTGCGTCGCCGTAAGCGACAGACCCGAGGGACCCTTCCAACTGCTGTCCAAATACAAGTACACCACCCCCGACGAGATATGCTGCAACGGCTGGTTCATTGACCCCGGCGTACTGGTTGACGACGACGGCAGGACTTATATGTACTGCGGCTACGAGCGTTCCTTTATGGTGGAGCTTAACAGCGACAATATGTACGAAGTCCTGGACGGCAGCTGTATCGAACATATCATTCCCTGCGAGCCGAGAGCCGAGGGCGGCTTTACCGAAAATGACACCCTGTTCTTTGAAGCCGCTTCCATGCGGAAGGTCGGCAGCACCTACTATCTGATATACTCTCCCAAAAAGGGAAGCCGTCTTGCATATGCCACCTCCGACAAGCCCACGGGACCGTTCACATACCGCGGCTATATCGTTGACAACGCTGACGAGTACCCCGGCGGCAACGACCACGGCTCTATCGCGTGCATAAAAGGTCAGTGGTACATCTTTTACCACCGCATGACCAATGGCACTATAATGTCCCGCCGAGCCTGCGCGGAGCGGATAGAGATACTTCCCGACGGAACTATCCCTCCCGTGAAGATGACCTCCCTCGGCTTTTCGGAAAGCCTTAACCCCTATGAGATAACCCCCGCGGATATCGCCTGCGTGCTGAAAGGCGGGGCAATGATAACCGAGAAAAACGTCTTTGAGCGCGTTGTCACAAACATAACCAAGGGCTGCGTTATGGGCTATAAGTATTTCGATTTCGGCGACGACTTTTCGGGCAGGACAATGCTGTTCTCCGCGCTTGTGAACGGCTGCGGCTGTGCGGGCAAAATTTCGGTGCGTATCGACAGTGAACAGGGCGAGGAGATAGGAGTTCTTCCCGTGGGCACGGACGGCGGAGCGCTTACCGTTCCCGTAAAATGCGTAACGGGACGGCACGCGGTCTACCTTGTTGCGGAGACCGACTACAGCGGCTGGACGAGCGATTATTTCAAGTCCAGAAACCTGTTTGAGCTTAAAGGCTTTGTTTTCATGAAATAATAAAAATGCGGACTGCAAAGGATAAGCTTTTGCAGTCCGCTTATTTTTGTATCTTTTAAAGCTCCACGGGTTCGCAGAAAATGCGTACCTTGGGCAGCTTCTTTACCGTGTAGTAATAGTTCTCCGCCCAGTCGTCGCCCTGCGAGGGATCGTTCTCGCCGCTTGCGGGAGGTGCGAAAAGCTTTATGGTCATTTCCGCCGCGCCGCTCAACGGCTTCTCGTAGAACGCGCTCATAAGGTCGATGACCTTTGCTTTCGGAGACTTGTAGAACCATCTGCCGTTTATTTCGATCATGTAGTTTCCCTCGTCGTCCTCGTCGAAATAAAGCTCGCAGAAGTGGGGATTTTTCTCAAACTTCACGGGGATAGCAATACCCTCCGCGTCCTCCGAGCCGCCCCAGCGGAGTGTTACGGGAAGCGAAATTTCAACCTCCTGCTTCAGCTCGGGGAGGAAACGTTCGCTGTGGATAATTTCCTTGTATGTCTGCATAACAGGCTGGGGTATGCCCACGTCCGCATTGTTGGGGTCCTGAATCTCCAGACCGAGCCGTCCCCTGTCGCGGAACTGATAGAATGTGAAGCCTTTGAACCAGTCGGCGTTGTCTTCATTTAAAATATCGCAGAATTCCTTAACCATAGCCGCCTGATCGTAAGGTCCCGTAACGTCGCCGTCGGCGTTGAATTCGGACATTACCATAGGCTTTGCCTCGCCGCCGTTAAGCTCCTTGAAACGCTCGAAGCTTCGCTTTGTTATGTTGTATACGTCCCTGACCTTGCTTCTGCTGTGGCTGTTACCGCCCCGCTCGGCAACGTCAAATGGCCAGCCCCAGTGGAGAGCCATATACTTGTCTATCGACCAGAAGTCCGCCTCGGGATAGCACTGCGCGAACTCCTTTTCCATTTCGATCTTGCTGCCCGGCTCGTCTTTCTCGGCACAGCTTGCGCATATGATAGTCTTAACATTGGGCGCGTACTCGTGAATAATTTTGCTGAACTTCACAAAAAAGTCCGCTACGCCCTGATAGGAAGCACGCTTTGTAAAGGAGAACCAGTCTCCCGTCGCCTCGTGATTAATGCGTATCATCATTCTGCCGAACGGACGCAGGTCTTTTGCGATAGCAATAAGATGCTCGTCGGAGACGTTAGGGTCTACCGTCAGAGTGAGGATAACGTCCTGACCGTGACGGCGCACGTCTCTCATGCAGGTGAAAGGCTCGTCGTCGGTAGTGCCGCCCAGACCGCCCTTGTAGGTGAAGTAGTCGTCATAAGGGTAGTCCCACTGAAAGGACACGTCTGCGTCCTTCATGACCTCGGAAATCCTGCCGGGCCATTCCTTGTCGAGAGGGTAGTAGCAGTACATCAGACTGATACCGCGGTGGGGTCTGCCCAGGGTTTGGAGAATGTAATCCTGATTGACATACTCGCCGCGCTCCGAGCCGTCCCCAAGGTCAACGGAGCATTTTGCCGCTCCCATATGTACGCCGTAAATTTTTTCCATGATAAAAAGTCCTTTCCGAGTAATCGTTTCCATATATAACTAACTTTACCACATATCTGCCTGCTTGTCAATCGTTTTTGGAAATAATTTTTCGGCACTCCGATAATTGTTCGTGAGGTATTCAGATGACCTCCGTACAGCCGCAAGCGTGTCACCCGCATAAAAACAAATGCCGCAAGCTGTTTGCCTGCGGCAGTCATGTGAAAACTTTTTCGCGGGAAATAACAAAGAAAAGCTTCCGTATTTCTACGGAAGCTTTTCTTTCTGCGGAGACTTCTCCGATGGCGCAGAAGGAGGGATTTGAACCCTCGCGCCGGTTACCCGACCTACGCCCTTAGCAGGGGCGCCTCGTCACCACTTGAGTACTTCTGC
>JAIEDQ010000111.1 GCA_029067895.1 Oscillospiraceae bacterium
ATATTTACCCACATCTACATTGAAAAGCTGACAATAGACTTTGTTGTGGCGGGTACTGACGCCTGCAAGACGGCGGTAAGCTACGGTGCGGTCAGCGCGGCTGTTTACAACGGTATTGCGTTTATAAGCACGCTTTTTTCCACAAAGGTCAAGTCTGTGGATATAGTCTGCGATTTCGACAGGAAAGAGTCTGTGTACGACGCTGCGGTCAATGTTACCGCAAGACCGTCTGTGCTGCTTTCGGCGGCGCTGGGTATTCTTGGCGGATTTTTGCTGAACTATAAGAAAATAATGGGAAAGTCAGACAAGCGGCAAAATGTTGAAACAGCCGCTCAACTATAAAAAAAGGAGAATGAAAATGGATACAAAGGTAAAGGATTTGGTTTCGTCGGCAATGGGAAAGATCCACGAGCTGTCCGACGCGGACACAGTCATAGGTCAGCCTATCAAGGTTGACGGGGGAATAACTATTATTCCCGTTTCAAAGATTTCTTACGGCTTTGCGGCGGGAGGCTCCGATCTGCCCTCCAAAAGTGAAAAGGAGATATTCGGCGGAGGCAGCGGCGGAGGAGTAACTATCAATCCTCTGGCGTTTATTGTGATCTCGGGCGAGGACGTTAAGCTTCTGGAGCTGGGTTCGGGAAATTCTCCCGCAAACGCTATCGTAAGCGCGGTTCCCGAGCTTATCACAAAAATTCAGTCAATGTTTAAGAAAAAGGACAAGGATTCCGACGCGCCGTTAAACGTTGCGGATATTCCCGAGCCGTCGGCTTCGGACGAGCCTGAGATCGAAAAGGTTGAAATTAACACTGAGGGTTTTGATTTTTAACTAAATAATTCGCATACAAGCTCCATAATATAATATGTAAATATTCCTTTGGAGGTTTGTATGAAACAATCAAAACTTAAAAGTATTATAGGTATACTGCTTTCGGCGGCGGTCGTGCTGCCGTTTGCTCCGAAAGCCGAGGCGGTCTCTTTGGCGGGACTTTCCGCAAAGGCGGCAATACTCATTGACGCCAAAACGGGAACGGTTATCGCCGAAAAGAACGAGAAGCAAAGGCTTCCCATGGCAAGCACTACTAAGATCATGTCCGCGCTGCTTATGCTTGAAAGCGGCGATTTGGACACTCAGTTCAAGGTGGACAACAACGCCATAATGGTCGAGGGTTCGTCTATGGGACTTTGCAAGGACGATATTGTTACAAAGCGCGCGCTTTGCTACGGTATGCTGCTTCCGTCAGGAAACGACGCCGCAAACCAGACTGCGGTCACGTTGGCGGGAAGTACCGAAAAATTTGCGTGTATGATGAATTCCCGCGCGAAAGAGATCGGTATGGAGGACACGAACTTCGTTACTCCGTCGGGACTGCACGACGAAAATCATTACTCAACTGCATACGACATGGCTATGCTTACGCGGGAGGCTCTCAAAAACGAGGATTTCCGCGAAATATGCGGCACGAAGCGGGCGAAGCTCAAATTCGGCAATCCGCCATATGAAAGATGGCTTGTAAACTCAAACAAGCTGCTGACAATGTACGACAGCTGTATCGGCGTTAAAACGGGCTTCACCGACGAGGCGGGAAGATGTCTTGTTTCGGCTGCGGAGAAAAACGGAGTTACGCTTATCTGCGTTACGCTGAACGCTCCCGACGACTGGAACGATCACAAGAAAATGTACGATTACGGTTTTTCCGTTTCGGAGAACCGTCAGGTTTCTTTCGACTGCTCGGATTTACGGGTCAGAGCGGCGGGGGGAACGGCAAGCGAGCTTCCCGTAAAACTGGAAAATATACCCTCGTACACTGTTATCAACGGCAGAGAGCCGAAGATCACGTGGGAAGTACTGCTTCCCGACTTTGTTTACGCTCCCGTGGAAAAGGGCAAAAATGTGGGAAAGGTGAATTTCTATTCGGACGGAAGGCTTATGTGTACCGTGAATATGGTCGCCGAGGACGGCTGCGAAGCGGTTACGTGCGAGCCCGAAACAAGCATTTACGATACTATTCTTGAGTGGTTCAAACAACTAATAGACTGAAAAGGAGCAGGCAAGTGGAAAAAATCAGACTTCAGAAGCTGATCGCGGAAAGCGGAATGTGTTCCCGCAGAAAAGCCGAGGAATTAATAAAGCAGGGCAAGGTAACGGTCAACGGCAGAGCAGCTCATATCGGAGACGGCGCTACCGTTAAGGACGTTATCGCTGTAGACGGCGAAAAGCTGCCGACGGTTAAAAAGCGGGAAAAATACTATATCATGCTCAACAAGCCGCGTGGGTACGTTACCACTATGTCAGACGAGCTTGACAGACGGTGCGTTACCGAGCTTCTGGAGGATTTCCCCGCAAGAGTGTACCCTGTGGGCAGACTCGACAGGAACTCCGAGGGGCTGCTGCTCTTTACAAACGACGGAAATTTTTCCAACGATATTATGCACCCAAGCCGCCATGTGTCGAAAACCTACCGCGTAACTGTCCGTCCTCCGGTGAGCGACGAGCAGCTTGCGCGGCTTTCGGCGGGGGTCGAGATAGACGGCAGGAAAACCTTGCCCGCGACAGTGAACGTTCTTGTTCAGGAGCAGGGCAGGGTGGTGCTTCAGGTCATTATACGCGAGGGCAGAAACCGCCAGATCAGAAAAATGTGCGAAGCTGTGGGTCTTGAAGTGGCAAGGCTCAAGCGGACGGCTATCGGTCCTTTGCGTCTGGGTATGCTCAAGCCGGGAGCCTATAGGGAGCTTACCTCCGAGGAGCTTCGCGCGATCAGAAGCGCGGTGGGCGATAAATAATTTGTTAAAATATGAATAAATTGAAAAAATATATAAAAATATTGTTATTATCTTGTCAATCAAGGAAAAAAGTAGTATAATTATTCTGGTTTAATTTTTTGTGTCCGCATTAGAGATATCCTTTATGCGGGTACGATATCGAACGGAGGAACCTTATATGTTAACTGAAAGCCAAAAGGCTAAATTTGACGCTTATAAGTCGTATTCGGCGGCAGGCTGCCAGAGCACTGCGGCTAAGCGTCTTGCGGAGCTGTTTGACGACGGACAGTTCACAGAGCTTGATGTTTCCGTTATGAACGGAGATTCTCCCGCAGGCGTTATCACCGCATACGGCTATGTGGACGGAAGTCCCGTTTATGCGTTTTCACAGGACAAAGCCGTGAAAAGCGGTGCGGTAAACAGCCGTCATGCCGCTAAGATCTGTAAAGTATTTGACCTTGCTTCACGCACGGGCGTTCCCGTTGTGGGCATTTACGATTCCGACGGAGCTTTCGTTGACGACGGCGCCGAGGCTATTAAGGCGTACAGCGATATGCTGACCTGGACAAGCAACCTTTCCGGCGTTGTTCCTCAGATCTCCGTTATTGCGGGCACCTGCGCGGGAAGCGCGGCTATGGTGGCTTGCTCCGCGGATTTTGTCGTTATCACCGATGACGGAGAGCTTTACACCGCTCCCGGCAGCGACATAAAGGGCGAGGACGCTGTTGCGAACGGCACGGCGGCTCTCTCCGCTAAAACCGATAAGGAAGCTATGGAAACGGTTAAAAAGCTTATCGCAATGCTTCCCGCAAACAATATTTCAACTGCGCCTATGTTTGAATTTTCCGAGACAGGCAAGGCGGCAAGCGGTACGGCTGAGGAGATTGCAAATGCTGTTGCCGATGCGGACAGCGTTATTGAGCTTTCGGCGGGCTTCGGAACTGCGGCTTATACGGCTGTTGCGACGATAGGCGGCTCGGCTGTGGGAATTGCGGCTACAAACAAAACCGCTGAAAAGCTTACATCGGACGACTGCGCAAAGCTGGCGAGATTTGTCAGAACCTGCGACGCGTTCACTATTCCCGTACTTACCTATATTGATACCGAAGGCTTTGCGACAGACGCTTGCGTGAGAGACATGGCAAAGGTTTCCAACGCATATGCTGAGGCTACTTCGCTCAAAGTTTCCGTTGTAAGCGGCAAGGCTTACGGCGCGGCTATGGCTGCTTTCGGAGCAGGCAACGCCGACGTTACTTATGCATATCCCGACGCGGTTATTTCTCCGATCGCTCCCGTTGCGGCGGTTGAATTTCTCTGGCACGACAAGCTTAAGGGCGCGTCCAATCTTGTCGAAGAAAGAAACAAGCTGGCTGCTCAGTACGCTGACGAAAACGCTTCCGCATTTGACGCTGCCGCAAAGGGCTGCGTTGACGGTATCATTTCTGCCGAGGAAGCGCGTGAAAAGATCCTTGCGGTACTTGAACTTATGAACGGCAAGAGAATGACAAAGCGTCTGCCCAAGAAGCACAGCAATATGCCTTTCTAAAAGAACAAAATATAGAAAACTTGTAAAATTTTAATGAATGGTGGTATACAGTTATGAAAAGATTTAATATTACCGTAAACGGCAAGGCTTATGATGTTGCTGTTGAAGAAGTATCGGGAGGTTCCGCTCCTGTTGCTGCGGCTGCACCCGCTGCTCCTGCCGCTTCCGCGCCTGCTGCTGCTCCCGTTGCTGAGGGTACTGCCGTAAACGCTCCTATGCCCGGCACTATCCTTGATGTTAAGGCTTCCGTAGGCGATACCGTTGCGGAGGGTCAGGTACTTATGGTTCTCGAAGCTATGAAAATGGAGAACGATATCGTTGCTCCCAAAGCAGGAAAGGTTTCTGCGATCAGCGTAAAGAAAGGCGACGGCGTAAATTCCGGCGACGCTCTTGCTTACATTCAGTAATCTTACGAAAGGTTGATCAAAATGGCTAAGATAAAAGTTACCGAAACCGTCCTCCGTGACGCGCACCAGTCCCTTATCGCCACGAGAATGACTATGGACGAAATGCGTCCCATTCTTTCCACTATGGATAAGGTGGGCTTCTATTCAGCCGAGGTATGGGGCGGAGCTACCTTTGACTCCTGTCTCCGTTTCCTCAACGAGGATCCTTGGGAGAGACTCCGCATACTCCGCAAGGAAATGCCCAACACAAAGCTGCAGATGCTTTTCAGAGGTCAGAATATGCTAGGTTACCGTCACTATGCCGACGACGTTCTGGAATATTTCGTTCAGAAGTCCGTTGCGAACGGTATTGACATTATCCGTATTTTCGACGCTCTCAACGATATCAGAAACCTTAAGACCGCTATTTCCGCCGCCAAGAAAGAGGGGGCGCACGCTCAGGTCGCTATCTCCTATACGCTGGGAGACGTGTTCACAACCGAATATTATGTGAACTACTGCAAGCAGATCGAAGCCGAGGGTGCGGATTCCATCTGTATCAAAGACATGGCTGCTCTGCTCACTCCCTACAGAACTGCGGAGCTTGTTAAGGCTATCAAGGCTGCGGTAAAAATTCCTGTACAGCTTCACACTCACTATACCTCCGGACTGGCTTCAATGTGTCTGCTGAAGGGCATTGAAAACGGCGCGGACATGATCGACACCGCTATGTCTCCTATGGCTTTGGGTACTTCCCACGCGCCAACCGAGTCTATGGTCGCGGCTTTGCAGGGTACGGAGTACGACACAGGTCTTGACCTTGTTCTGCTCACCGAGATACGCGATTACTTTATGAAGCTCCGCAAGAAGTACATTGATAACGGTCAGCTTGACCCCAAAATGCTTGCTGTTGACGCTAACGCGCTTATCTATCAGGTTCCCGGAGGAATGCTGTCCAATCTGCTTTCGCAGCTTAAACAGGCAGGAAAAGAAGATAAGTTTACCGACGTTCTTAAGGAAGTTCCGAACGTTCGTAAAGATTCCGGATATCCTCCGCTTGTTACGCCTACGTCACAGATCGTTGGTACGCAGGCTGTGTTCAACGTAATCAACGGCGAACGCTACAAGACAGTCACCAAGGAATTCAAGGCTCTTGTTAAGGGCGAGTACGGAAAAACTCCTGCTCCCATTGATCCTGAGTTCAGTAAGAAGATACTTAAGGGCGAGGAGCCTATCACTTGCCGTCCCGCAGACCTTTTGCAGCCTGAGCTTGACAAGCTTAAAGAAGAGGCTTCCGAATGGGTCGAGCAGGAGGAGGACGTACTCAGCTACGCAATGTTCCCGCAGGTTGCGCCTAAGTTCTTTGCAAAGAGACGGGACGCAAAATACGGCGTAGACAGCACTCACGCCGATGCGGAGAACAAGGTTCACCCTGTAGTTTAATTTTGAATAACAAATGGGATTATCCCGCCGAAAAGAGCCGTTTTGCGGCTCTTTTTGTTTTATTGACACTAAATGGAAATAATTTGTTTTTAAAAGGCGGAGTATATCTGCGCTTTTTCCTCTTTTTGTAATAAAACACTTGATTTTTATAAAGAAAAATAATATAATTAAAAATAAGTGTTAATAATGAAAATAGGTATTTGCAAGAGGAAAGGACTGCGTTTAATGATTAAAAGTATGACGGGCTACGGCAGGTTTCAGCAGACTATTGACGGGAGAGAAATTTTGGTTGAGATCAAATCGGTCAACCATAGATATTTTGAATTTTCGGCGAGAGTTCCGAGGGCTTACGGATATCTGGAGGAAAAGCTTAAAACCTTTGTCCAGAGCAGAGTTTCCCGCGGAAAGGTAGACGTTGGTGTAACCATTTTCAACGTTGAGGGCAAGGACGCTCAGATTGAGGTAAACCAGTCCATTGCCGCAGGATACGTTAACGCGCTGAGAAAGGCTAACGAAAGCCTGAAGCTGAAGGACGATTTGTCGCTGTCAAACCTTATAAGGCTTCCCGACATTTTCAATGTCATTAAAACCGCCGAGGACGAGACCGTTATCTGGAATGGCGTTAAGGTGGTTGCGGAGGAGGCTCTCAACAATTTTGTTTCAATGAGGGAAACAGAGGGCCTGAAGATGATGGACGATATCAAATCCCGTCTCGGATATATCGGAGAGCTTGTGGATATGGTTGAGGAGCGTTCTCCTATGGTTACGGAGGCGTACCGTCAGAAGCTTTACGGAAAGCTTTGCGAGATACTTGCGGACAAGAAGATCGACGAGCAGAGGATACTCACCGAAGCGGCGGTATTTTCCGAGAAAACCGCTGTTGACGAGGAAACTGTACGTCTGAAAAGCCATATACATCAGTTCGGTACACTGCTCAATATCGAAGAGCCTGTGGGACGCAAGCTGGACTTCCTTATCCAGGAATTTAACCGAGAAAGCAATACTATTGGATCAAAGGCGCAGGACGTGGAGATTACCAAAATCGTGGTTGAGCTTAAATCGGAGATAGAAAAAATCCGCGAGCAGATACAGAATATTGAATAAAATTTTAACGGACTTAACCTTATGGAGGACGTATGAAGCTTATTAATATCGGTTTCGGCAACATGATAAACGCGGGACGGCTCATCACTATTGTCAGTCCCGAATCCGCTCCTATAAAGCGCATTATTCAGGAAGCCAAGGAAAAGGGCTTGCTTATTGACGCTACCTACGGCAGACGGACGCGGGCGGTAATTATTATGGACAGCGACCACGTAGTTCTGTCCGCAGTACAGCCCGAAACGGTTGCGGGACGGTTAAGCGACGACGAGGAGGAATCGGACGATGAGTAAGGGCATATTGATGGTAGTGTCAGGTCCGTCGGGCTGCGGAAAGGGTACGGTGCTGGCGGAGATCGTCAAGAGCGACAGGATATTTTATTCTGTTTCCGCGACAACAAGAAGTCCCAGACCGGGTGAGACTGACGGAGTTAACTACTATTTTCTTACAAAAGAAAAATTTGAGGAAATGATCGCGGATGACGGTATGCTTGAATATGCCTCCTACTGCGGGAATTATTACGGTACTCCGCGAAAGCCCGTGGAGGATATGCTTGAAAAGGGTATTCACGTTATTCTTGAAATAGAAGTTCAGGGTGCAATGAAGATCAAGGAGAAATGTCCAGAAGCGGTGTTTGTGTTCATTCTCCCGCCGTCACTGAAAGAGCTTCGCAGACGGCTTGAAAAGCGGGGAACCGAAACTGCCGAGGTGATAGAAAAGCGTCTCGGAGAAGCCGCGGGCGAGATCGCTCATGCGTACAAATACGACTACGCTGTGGTAAACGGCGAGCTTTCCGAAGCGGTGGACGATCTTATGTCGATCATTCGCGCCGAGGAGCTTAAAACCGCTGAAACCAAAAATATTATAGATGAGGTGTTGGAAAATGCTTAGACCTGCTATCAGTCAGATCGCCACAAAAAACGAGAGCTACTATTCGGTCGTTATTGCCGTTGCAAAGCGTGCGAGAGAGATCGCCGACGAGCTTTACAACAATAACGAAACTCTGGAGGAAAAGCCTGTCAAGACCGCTGTTGAGGAATTTGCGGGAAGAAAATATTCTTTCATAGAGGACTCCTCACTCAGAGAATCAAAGGATTGATCACGGCGGGTAAAAGGATTTGCTTAATACTGTAAAACATCTGGCGGCTGTGGCTGTCAGCTCCGCTACTTACGGGTACGACAGACGGTACAAATACACTGTCCCTGTCGAGATGGACGGCAAGGCTGCGGTGGGAGTGAGGGTTCTCGTTCCTTTCGGCAACGGCAACAAAAAGCGCATAGGCGTTATTGTCCGCATTGATGACGCGGCGGGTGAGGACTTGAGCCGCTACAAGCCGTTAAGGTCTGTCATTGACGATGAACCGCTGCTCAACGATGAAATGCTCGACATGATCATGTGGCTGAGGGATACTACTCTATGCACCTACTTCGAGGCTTTCAAGACGCTGATACCTATAGGATTGAGTGTTAACTTTACGCAAAGGTATGAGCTGTCCGATGACAACGATCTGTCGGAGGACGAACTTTCCGAGGGCGCACGCGGTTTGCTGACGTCTGTCAGAGACGATATTTCCTCTTTGGACGGTTCGGATAACAGGCTTGTTTCCGAGCTTGTTCGGGCGGGCTTTCTGATTGAGTACGACTCGGTAAAGAGACGTACCAAGGACGAAACCGTGAAGATGATAAAGCTTACGGAGGGTTTCACTTCGGGAAAGCTTGTTGTGAACCTTTCTCCAAAGCAGAAAAGCGTTGTGGAGCTTCTTGAAGAAAGCGGTTCGGCTTCGATAAAGGAGATATGTTACCTCTGCGGCGTAACTTCGTCGGTTGTCAGCAATATGACGAAAAAGGGCGTTGTTGAAGCCTATGAGTATGAGATTCTGAGGACTCCCGATGTTGCGGCAAAGGAAAACGCCGAGGATATAATCCTGTCCGAACAGCAGCAGAGGGTGTACGACGGTATCGTATCCCTGATCGACGAGGGAAAGCCCTGCGCCGCGCTGCTTTACGGCGTAACGGGAAGCGGCAAAACTCCTGTTTTTGCCAAGCTTATCAGTCATACCCTTGACCTGGGGAAAAACGTCATTATGCTTATCCCCGAAATATCCCTTACTCCGCAGGTCGTGCAAAGATTTCAAAATCTGTTCGGCGATCTGGTCGCAATTATGCACAGCAGTCTTTCGCTGACACAGCGGCTTAACGAGTACAAACGGGTAAAAAAAGGGCAGGCGAGAATCGTTGTGGGTACGCGAAGCGCGGTTTTTGCTCCTATGGAAAACATTGGATTGTTTATTATCGACGAGGAGGGCGAGCGTACCTATAAGTCCGAGTCGTCGCCGAGGTACAATGCAAAGGAAATTGCCAAAAAAAGGTGTCTGACACACGGCGCGGTAACTCTTATGGCGTCGGCAACGCCGTCGATAGAAAGCTATTACTATGCCAAAACGGGAAGATACAAGCTGTTCACTATGCCCGAACGGTACTCGCAGGAAAGGCTGCCTGTCACCGAAATGGTGGATTTGGCTGTCGATGGCTTCTACGGAAATTCCGCGGTGTTTTCGGACAGACTTGTGGAAGAGATCAACTATAATCTTGAAAAAAAAGAGCAGACTATCCTTCTTCTTAACCGAAGAGGTTATCATACTTATATAAGCTGCGCGGACTGCAAGGAACCGCTTGTTTGTCCCAATTGCAGCATACCAATGACTTACCACAGGACGAACGGTCGCGTGCTGTGCCATTACTGCGGTCACAGTGAGGAAATGCCGAACTCCTGCGGAAAATGCGGATCGGCTCATCTGAAAATGACGGGACTGGGTACGCAAAAGGTCGAGGACGAGGTGGCTTCGCTGTTTCCCAATGCGAGGATACTGCGGATGGACGCTGATACCACATATTCGCGGTACGCTTACGAAAGAAGCTTTCGTGCCTTTGAAAACGGCGAATACGACATAATGCTCGGTACCCAAATGATAGCAAAGGGACTGGACTTTCCCAATGTAACGCTGGTGGGAGTTCTTTCCATTGACAAGGCTCTGTTTGCGGGAGATTTCCGAAGCTACGAGAGGACTTTTTCGCTGATAACGCAGGTCGTCGGACGCTGCGGCAGGGGAGACAAACAGGGCAGAGCCATAATCCAGACATATGTGCCCGAACATTACGTCCTGAACCTTGCGGCGGAGCAGAACTATCCTGCCTTTTACGAGCAGGAGATATCCTCGCGGCAGGCGCTTATTTACCCGCCTTTCTGCGACATATGCTCGCTGGAATTTTCCTCAATCATTGAAAGCTGCGCAGACAAGGCTTCAAAGGCTTTTCTTGGGCTTATAAGCGGCAGCATTGCTTCGGGAGAGATCAATGTACCGATAAGAGTTCTGGGTCCGTCAAAGTGTCTGCACGAAAAGATCAACGGAAAATACCGTTACAGAATTATTATCAAATGCAGAAACAACCGTCAGTTTCGGGACTACATAGGACAGCTTTACAAAAAAACCTTTAAAATGAGGGAGTTTGCAAATGTCCAGACATTTCTCGATATTAACGGAGATATAATTTAGGCGGGACGTTTCCGTTCTGCGGAGAAAATCTGCGGAGCGTGACGGTTTCCGATATTCATGAAAGGCAAGTGAATAATTTTGGCATTGAGAAAAATTGTCATTAAATCAGATGAGATACTCAGAAAAAAATGTAAACCCGTGGTGAATTTTGACGAAAAGCTGGGTATACTTCTTGACGATATGGCTGAAACTATGTACAAAGCCAACGGCGTTGGACTTGCCGCTCCGCAGGTGGGTATTCTGCGGCGGGCGGTGGTCGTTGACGTAGGCGAGGGACTTCTGGAGCTTGTCAATCCCGAGATAATAAAGTCAAAGGGTTCTCAGCGCGGAGTGGAGGGCTGTCTTTCCTGTCCCGACGATTGGGGATATGTTGTTCGTCCGAATGAGATTATTGTTAAGGCTCAGGACAGAACAGGAAAATTTATACAGCTCAAACTAAAAGAATTTTTTGCCAGAGCAGTGTGCCACGAGCTTGACCATCTTGACGGACAGCTTTTTATCGACATTGCCGATGAAATGGTGGATCCCGACGAGATGGAAAACGAGAGTGAAAAAGGAAAACGCAGAAAACGCTGAAAGGACATAGCTGATGAACATTATTTTTATGGGTACTCCGGATTTTGCCGTTCCGTGCCTTAAAGCGCTTATCGACAGCGGAGAGAATGTCACGGCGGTGTTTACCCAGCCCGATAAACCAAAGGGCAGGGGCTATAAGCTTACTCCGCCTCCTGTAAAGGAAGTTGCATTGACACATAATATTCCCGTGTATCAGCCGCTCAGCCTGAAAAAGGGCGAGGACGCTGAGAGCGCTATGAAAACTATTACTGAGCTTGCACCCGATTTGATAATCGTGGTCGCATACGGAAAAATACTTCCGAAAGCTATTCTTGACGCGCCCAAATACTGCATAAACGTTCATGCGTCGCTGCTTCCCAAGTACCGCGGCGCAGGACCTATCCAGTGGAGTGTCCTGAACGGTGAAAAGGTCACGGGTGTTACCACAATGCTTATGGCGGAAGGTATTGACACAGGAGATATGCTTTTGAGCAAATCGACCGAAATCGGCGAAAATGAAACCGCTTCCGAGCTGCACGACAGACTGTCCGAGCTTGGCGCGGAGGTACTGCTGGAAACTGTCAAAGCTGTAAAGTCTGACAGCCTTATGCCTGTTCCGCAGGAGGATTCACAGTCCACTCATGCTCCGATGCTGACAAAGGATATGTGTCCCATAGATTTTTCAAAGTCCGCACAGGAGGTTCACAACCATATCAGAGGCTTGTCGGCGTTTCCCTGCGCAACAACTGTTCTTGACGGAAAGCGGCTCAAGGTCTACGGATCGGAGATCGTCAAGGGCTTGAAGTCCGATCGTCCCTGCGGAACTGTTGTACAGGCAAAGGACTTTACAGTGGTATGCGGCGACGGAGCCTGCGTAAGATTTACAGAAGTCCAGGTGGAAGGCGGAAAAAGAATGAGTACCGCGGATTACCTCAGAGGAAAAGCAGTCCAAGAGGGTACGGTTTTATCATAAAGGAGGCAGCTTATGTATTTTGATTCAACCTATCTGATCGTTTTGCCTGCGATCATTTTTGCACTTATTGCGCAGGTAATGGTCAAGTCAACATTCAGTAAGTACAGCAATACAAGCAATCAGCACGGCTATACTGCGAAAGAGGTCGCGAGAAAAATTCTCGACGAAAACGGTCTCTATAACGTCAGTATCGAGTACATCAGTGGAAATCTGACAGACCACTACGACCCGTCGGCAAACGTTATCAGACTTTCTGATTCGGTCTACAACAGCACTTCCGTGGCGGCTATCGGCGTTGCGGCACACGAGGTCGGTCACGCGATACAGCACGCGCAGGGTTATTCACCAATAAAAATAAGACAGGCAATTATTCCCATTACACAGATAGGTTCAAGGCTTGCTGTGCCGCTGGTACTGCTCGGTATGCTGATCAGCGCGTTTCAGTGGCTTATTCCCGTGGGAATATTTCTCTATGCGGGCGTAGTTCTTTTTCAGGCTGTAACACTTCCGGTTGAATTCAACGCAAGCGGAAGAGCCTTGAAAACTCTTGATGAAAACGTTATTCTCTACAAGGACGAGGTCAGAATGGCGAAAAAAGTTCTTACCGCGGCGGCAATGACCTATGTTGCGGCTATGTTCTCGGCACTTATGAGCTTGCTCAGACTGATACTGCTGTCCAACAGGGGCAGAAGAAGGTAAGTATGGGTGTTAAGTCTCCTCGCTTTACAGTTTTGGAGCTGCTTGCCAAAATGGATAAGCAGGCGTATTCCAACCTTGCGCTTGATGCCGCGCTTGAAAAAAGCGGATTTTCCGACAGGGACAAGGGCTTTGCTTCCAGACTTTTTTACGGCGTCCTTGAGCGCAAGCTTACTTTGGAGTATGTTATCTCGCTCCATAGCAGCAAGCCGCTGAATAAGCTGGACGGCGCGGTCGCAAATATACTGAAAATGGGTCTGTATCAGCTTCTCTATATGGATTCCGTTACAGACAGCGCGGCTGTAAACGAGTCGGTCATTCTTGCGAAGCAGTGCGGAAAAACAAGCGCTGCGGGATTTGTTAACGCTGTTCTGAGAAGCTTTATCCGCGGCGGTAAGAGTATATCTTTCCCAGAAGATAAGGTCGAAAGGCTTGGGATAGAGTATTCCTGCGGCTCGAAGCTTGTGAAAAAGCTTTGCGGCGATTACTCCTTTGAACAGGCGGAGGACTTGCTTAAAGCTTCGGTCACGCCTCACAGGACGTTTTTGCGGGTGAACAATACGAAAATTTCGTCGGAAGCTTTGATTTCCGAATTTGATAAGATTGGGATATCTGTAAAGGCAAATACCGTTACAGATAACTGTCTTGAAGCCGAGGGGCTTGGCGGCGTGGAGCGTCTTGAACTGTTCAGAAAAGGTTATTTTCATGTTCAGGACTTATCTTCTCAGCTTTGCTGCAAGGCTCTTGGTTCACAGTCGGGCGATACGGTCATCGACTTGTGTGCTGCCCCGGGTGGAAAGTCTTTCACCATTACAGAGATTATGGGCGGAATTGGCAGGGTAATTGCCTGCGATATACACTCAAACAGGGTTGATCTTATAAAAAAAGGCGCGGAACGTTTGGGTTTGACCATCGAAGCGGTGAAAAACGACGCTAAGATTTTCAATGCAGGGTTTCCGCAGGCGGACAAGGTATTATGCGACGTTCCATGCTCGGGCTTCGGGGTCATACGCTCAAAGCCCGAACTGAAATACACAGATTTGAAATCGGTTTCAAGGTTGCCGGAGGTTCAGTACGATATTTTGTGTACGGCTTCGGAGTATCTTAAACCGGGCGGGGAGCTTGTTTATTCGACCTGTACTCTTAGCCGTGACGAAAACGACCGCGTTATTGACCGTTTTCTGGAGGAACACAAGGGCTTCAAGCCTGTAAACATTCTGGAGGAATACGGAAATTCAGGCTGCAAGATGACTGTTTTTCCCAAGGATTTCGGCTGCGAGGGTTTTTTTATAAGCAAGATCAGAAAGGACGATCAATAGCTTGAAAAAGGATATTTTGTCCTGTAGTTTGGAAGAGTTATACTCCGAAATGGAGTCTGTCGGCGAGAAAAAATTCAGAGGAAAACAAATTTATGAATGGCTACATACAAAAAGAGTTCATGAATTTTCCAATATGAGTAATATTTCTTCGTCTTTACGCACAAAATTAGAGGAACTGTATTGTATAAATAGTATAAAAATCGTCAGAAAGCTTGAATCCTCTATAGATAATACTGTAAAATATTTATATGAGTTGTCGGACGGCAATCACATTGAGTCGGTTCTGATGGACTATAAGCACGGGAACAGTCTGTGCATTTCCACTCAGGTGGGCTGCAAGATGGGCTGTAACTTCTGCGCGTCAACCATTGCGGGCTTTAAGCGTCATCTGCTTCCCTCGGAAATGCTGCTTCAGGTTTACGAGGCGGAAAGAGACAGCGGTCGGCATATTGACAGTCTTGTGCTTATGGGCATTGGCGAGCCGCTGGACAATTTTGACAATGTGGTTAAGTTCTTGCAGATCATTTCCTTTGAAACGGGGAAAAATCTCAGCCTGAGACACGTTTCACTGTCCACCTGCGGGCTTGTGGACAGAATTTACGACTTAGCGGAGTACCGTTTCGGACTTACGCTTTCGGTGTCGCTTCACGCGGTCACGGACGAGGCGAGAAATAAAATTATGCCCGTTAACAAAAAATATCCCATAGGCGACCTGCTGAAAGCCTGCCGCGATTATATCGACAAAACGGGTCGGCGCATTTCTTTCGAGTATGCCGTTATTCACGGCGTAAACGATTCCCGCGACGACGCGGCTGCGCTGATAAGGCTTCTCAGAGGACTAAACTGCCATGTTAATCTTATACCTGTAAATCAAATCAAAGAACGGGACTACCGTTCGGATAAAAACGCCCTTTACGCCTTTTTGGACGCTTTGGAAAAGGGCGGTCTGAACGCTACTGTAAGACGTACTCTCGGCGCGGATATCGACGCCGCCTGCGGACAATTGAGACGGGAGTACGAGGTCTGATCTGTATATCGAAAAAACTGCGAAAGGAGTGCGGCTGATGAAAGTCTATTCCGATACGAATATCGGATTATCAAGAGAAGAAAATCAGGATAGAGTGCGTTCTGCGCTGATAGACGGCGGCGCTTGCTTTGCGGTTGTATGCGACGGAATGGGCGGTCAGAATGCCGGCAGCGAGGCAAGCGAACGAGCTGTAAATATTGTTTTTGACAGGATCACAAAGGTTTTCCGCGCGGATTATGAAAGCAAGTCGATAAGAAATCTGCTTATTTCTTCGGTAACTACGGCGAACTCGGTGGTGTACGATACGGCTATTTCAAGTCTGGAGATGAGCGGAATGGGCACTACCTGCGTTGCCGCGCTGGTGTGTGGGAATAAGCTTTACGCGGTGAACGTTGGCGATTCAAGGCTGTACCTTATAAATCATGAGATACGGCAGGTAACCAAGGATCACACGATAGTAATGCGTATGTATGAAAGCGGAGAGATAACGCGGGAACAGATTAAAAATCACCCGCGGAGAAATTACATCACAAAGGCGGTAGGCGTTTCGGAAGCTGTGGTTCCCGATTATTTCGAGTTTGATCTGACCGAAAATTCCTCACTGCTGCTTTGCACTGACGGACTTTCCAACTACTGCGATGAAGCGGATATTTTCAGGGCAGCTAAGGAGCTGGCTCCCGAGGAAGTTCCCGGCGAGCTGATAAGAAAAGCGCTTGAAAACGGCGGAAGTGACAATATCACCGTTGCATATATGAAGTGATTACAGAATACTGTTTATTTTACAGGAGTGAATTTAATGGATAAAAACATTGGCAGAAAGCTTGACGGCAGATATGAGATCACCGAGCTTATCGGCGTCGGAGGAATGGCGGACGTCTACAAGGCGACGGACATTCTTGAGGACAGGACGGTTGCGGTAAAGATCCTCAAAAACGAATTTGCGGATAACGAGGAGTTCGTCAGACGGTTCAGAAACGAATCCAAGGCTATCGCGGTGCTTTCGCACCCTAATATTGTAAAGATTTACGACGTTGGATTTACCGAAAAAATCCAGTTTATCGTCATGGAATATATCGACGGCATTACGCTGAAAGAGTTTATGGAGCAGCAGGGCGTTATCAAGTGGAAGGACTGTATCCACTTCATTATCCAGATACTCCGCGCTTTACAGCACGCTCACGACCGCGGTATCGTTCACAGGGACATTAAGCCGCAGAACATAATGCTCTTTCCCGACGGCACTATCAAGGTCATGGACTTCGGTATTGCCAGATTTGCCCGCGAGGAGGGCAAGACTATCTCCGACAAGGCTATCGGAAGCGTACACTACATCAGTCCCGAACAGGCGAGTGGGGACGTTACCGACGAAAAGAGCGATATCTATTCAGTGGGCGTTATGATGTACGAGATGCTTACGGGGGAGAAGCCTTTTGACGGTGATAATCCGGTATCGGTCGCTCTTATGCATATGCAGAATGAAGCGAGACCTTTGAGAGCGGTAAACGATTCCGTTCCGGAGGGATTGGAGGAGATCGTTCTCAGAGCTATGCAGAAAGAAGCTTCAAAGCGTTATCAGTCGGCGTCGGAGATGATCAAGGATATTGAGGAATTTAAGAAAAATCCCAGTAT
>JAIEDQ010000112.1 GCA_029067895.1 Oscillospiraceae bacterium
TCAATTTCGCTGACAATTTCGTCAATAACGTTTGCATGAATTTTATTCGACCGTTCAGAAAAACGCATATTTACAGTTCGGGGCTCGGTAACGTCAAGACCGTTTACTGTCCAGACAGGACCTCCGCCCATGTTTATCCTCAGAGTAACATCCCTGTTCATAATACATTCTGCGATCTCTTTGGGCAATTCGTCCTCACCGTTCATTGTTATCGGAATGATGATCTCCTCCGATGAAGCGTTGATATATGCGGCGATACTCATCCAGCCCCTGATATCGGGAGCATTGGTGACGTAAGGCAGTCTCAGCGGAGCTTCCGTTACTGCCGCGGACGGATAATATACAGGAATCGGATCATTTGGTAGCGGAGATAGCGCAGGGATAGACTCCGTTTTTATTATGTATCCGCAGATCGTGCAGGTGTAGATTTTTACTCCCGCGGACGCTGATGTAGGCTGAACTGTTACCGTTCCGCTGTCCGAAACGTGAGGGGCAGTATCCTTTCTTTCGCCGCATACACACTCGTGCCAGTGATTGCTGCCGTCTTTATGCCACTCGGTACCATAAGCGTGAACGTGTTCAAGCTCGGGAATAACTTCATTATACGAGTAGCCGCAGACCTTGCAGGTATATACTCTTGTTCCCTTTTCTGTCTCGGTGGGCTGAAGTGTTACTTCTACGGTGTAATCGTGGTTCGTAGGATCTACCTTTTTACCGCAGGAGGTACATTCATGCCAATGTTTGGAACCGTCGTGCTTCCACTTGCTGCCGGGGGTGTGAGTGTGAGTTATGGGTTCATCATAGTAATATCCGCAGTAGTGTGTGCAGTAGTACCTCTTTACAGGAGTTTCGCCGTCCTCGTCAAGGGTGAAAACCCCTTCTGCAAAATGATGGGCTTCGACCGACCGCTTTTTGCCGCAGACGCATTCCTCCCAGTGTTCTGCTTTATTGTGCTTCCACTTATAAACATGTTCGCCTACGTCGATCTTTTTGCCGCACATTTCACACACACGCCAGTGCTCCGAATCAAGAAAATCCCATTTATAATCGTGCTCTTGCGTATATACTCTTAATCCGCAGTCAATACATTCATACCAATGGTCGTTTTCGTCAGATCTATACGCCCAATCATTGAAATCGTGCTCGTCCCAAACGGTCTCATAACCGCAAACGCACTCCTGCCAATGTTTACCGTATTCGCCGAAGTCGTCATGCTTCCATACAGGATTGTGCGGTGCTTTGGCGCTTTCCCAGCCGCAGGTTGAGCAGGACTGCCAATGCTCGCCGTCGTCGTTGTAATTCCAACTGAGATCGTGGAGAGCTGATTCTGTTGAATAGCCGCACTCTGTACAGCCCTTCCTATGAGTGGAGGCAGTGGTTTGCCAATCTGTGCTTAAGGTGTGCGATGCTTCGTCTTTTATGTAGCCGCAGCCGCTGACACTGCACTGCTTCCAGTGTTTGTCAGCATTATACTCAGTTCTGAAGCTATGAGCGCTCTCGTTCCGCTTAGTGTGGCATACCTTACATTCCTCATAGTGTTTGTCGCCGTCTTTCTTCCATTCAAAGTCGTGCAGCTCTATGTCGTAGTAGTTGCATATGGTACATTTTTGCCTGTGATAAGACACGGTGTAGTATTGCCATTCGCCAAAGGTGTGAGCATCAAAATTCTCTGTCGCTCCACAAGTAGGATTTACACAACCGTGCCAATGGGAGTTGCTGTCATAATCCCAGGTCTCTTTGATTCTATGGTCGTGATTGCCCAGCGGAGGAAGAGAGTCGATTCTTGTGTATGGACAAACCGTACATTTATTATATCTTGTTCCTCCGGTCGTCAGGGTCGGCTGGGTGATTGACGTAACCACCATATTATGTTTTGCTGTCTCCGTATAGCCGCAGACGGCACAGGTACGTTTATGGTAATCATTATCCCAATCCCAGGTAGTGTGATAATTATGCACCGCGCATATGGCAAGAGTGCTTATTCCTTCATCGTAAACTATTTCTCCCTCAGGAAATGCCGGTTCTTCGGGGTAGGTCGTTTCCTCGGGTACATACGGCTCCTCGGGGACGGGTATTTCCTCGGGTGCAGGTGTCTCCTCCGGAACGATTACTTCTTCGGGTGCAGGTGTTTCCTCCGGGACAATTGTCTCTTCAGGGACAGTTATTTCCTCAGGGGCAATTGTTTCTTCGGGTACAGTCGTTTCCTCCGGAGCTGATGTTCCGTCTGTTTCAGATACTTCATTGAAAGCGATCTGCTCCGTTATGTGATCGTACTCCTCGCCAAAGGCATCGAACGAGGTCACAGGCACGAGCATAAGACTGAACGCCGCAGTCAGAGTCACAGCTACAGCCCTGAGAAAAAACGGCTTTCTTTCAAGCTGCGGATTTTTCCTGACAACTTTTTCAGTATTGCGGTGCAAATAGGTTATTTTCGCATACTCAAAAATATGCTCTGCCGCCAATGCCAAAGCAATAAGCATTACGCAAGGCAGCCACAGCAGCGGATTTTTTTCAGCTGTCCTGTCAAGCCATTGGATAAAACGGCTGTGTTCACTTCTTTTAAACTTCATACAGCTTCCTCCAAACGATAACTATAAAATATAACATTATTACCATTTTATCACATTCGGGCATATTTTTCAATACTTTTTAATATTTTATTAGAAAATCAAACGTTTTGTGTATTCAAACAAAATTTTTACAACTATTATAGTCAAAACTATAATAAACGGCTATAGAACTGTATCCATAGCCGTTTATCATATCATTCGCCGCGGTGAAAGCTGAAATAGTTTCCATGATTTTTTTAAGCGTAAATTTTATCGGACTCCGCAGTTTAAGGATTATTAAGACCGTTTGCCTTTATGATAGCCG
>JAIEDQ010000113.1 GCA_029067895.1 Oscillospiraceae bacterium
CCGAATATGAGAGGGGTTTGATTTTTATGCGCATAAAAATTATTTTTATTGTAATTATGACTGCGCTTATTTTAGCTGTGTCGGCAGCGGCGGAGGTTGTTTATTTTAATAATAATTATGCAGAAATTGAACTGCGTGACGGAACAATACGCAGTGTTCGTACCGATGTTACTTTTATCAGTCAATTGGAGAACGACAAATACATAGAAAAAGTAAAGTGTACGCCAAGTCTGAAAAAATTTAAAAATATTACAACCATAACACTGTTAGCAAACGAGGAAATTAATTTAGAATATTTAGCGGAAATGGATAAACTTGAATGTCTTGATATTATTTATACCGATGGATATTGCGGACGGCTTGAAACTTTGCCGGAACTGCCTAATCTAAGGCTTTTGTATTTAGAAGATAATTATAAAAGCTGCTTTAAGCTTTCAGCTGAAGAAGAATATAATTTTGACGGAATAGAGAGGATAAATCTTTATAATTTTAAAAGCGTTGATTCTGATTCTTTTAAATATTTTAAAAATCTGCGTGCTATTGATTTTGTTTGTCTGCAAAACGATATGACGTACGAAGAGAAAGAGGAATTAACCGAAAGAGGAATATATTGTTCTTGGGTGAAACTTGATTAAAAGGAGATTGAAAAAATGGATAAAATTGATTACGCCGCAATAGAAGAGCATATCCGCGGCATACTAAAGGCTTTGGGGGACGACCCCGACCGCGAGGGCTTGCGGGAGACCCCTGCCCGTGTTGCGAAAATGTACGGCGAGGTTTTCGAGGGAATGAATTATTCCAATCGGGAAATTGCCGAGATGTTTGCAAAATCCTTTGAAACGAAATACACCGAAAACGATATTGTTATTGTGCGGGACATTGAGGTCTTTTCCTACTGCGAGCACCACCTTGCTCTTATGTACGACATGAAAGTCACGGTGGCTTACATTCCAAAGGGACGCGTTCTGGGGCTTTCCAAAATCGCCCGCATTGCGGACATGGCGGCAAAGCGTCTCCAGTTGCAGGAGCGTATCGGCTCGGATATTGCGGAGATAATGCAGCTTGCAAGCGGTTCGGAGGACGTTGCGGTCTTTATCGAGGCAAGCCACAGCTGTATGACCGCAAGGGGTATAAAAAAGCCCTCCGCCCAGACGGCTACGGTCACTCTGCGGGGACGGTTCGAGACCGATGCCGCTTTGCAGAACAGGCTGTTTTTGCAGGTGAATCTGAAATGACGCGGCGTTATATCGACGAGATAATCATGAAAAAGCCCGTTGACAAAAATTCTTATTTAGCGGGACTTCCCGCGGTCAGGTTTCTGGAGAAAAGCGGTTCGCTGCCCATTAACGCGGACGTGACCTTTCTCGTGGGCGAAAACGGAACCGGAAAATCCACCCTTATCGAAGCAATAGCCGTTGCGTGCGGCTTCAATCCTGAGGGCGGGACGAAAAATTTCAGCTTTTCCACGTCGGGGGACGGCGGGAATTTTCACTCCGACCTGTGGGAGCATATCACGGTCTCGCGGAGCAGATATCCCAAGGACGGCTTTTTCCTCCGCGCGGAAAGCTTTTTCAACGTTGCGACTTACATTGACGTGCTTGACAAAATTCCTGCGGCAAGTCCGCCTGTCATAGACAGTTACGGAGGGATATCCCTGCACCAACAGTCTCACGGCGAAAGCTTTCTTGCACTTGTGCAGAACCGTTTTTTCGGTAACGGTCTGTATATTCTGGACGAGCCGGAAGCGGCTTTGTCCCCCATGCGGCTGATGACCCTTATCGCGGAAATGTACAGGCTGGTGAAGCAGGATTCACAGTTTATTATTTCCACACATTCGCCGATACTGCTTGCGTTTCCGAATGCGGAGGTCTTGCAGCTTTCCGACAGCGGCATAGAGCGGGTCGGCTATAAGGATACGGAGCATTATCGGGTGACGCGGAGATTTCTTGAAAATCCCGAAAAAATGCTGAGATACCTTACGGAGGAAGATAATGACGAGACGTGAAAGCGTCTGTAAAATCGGAGGAATGATTTTTATGAAAGCACTTGTTTTATTCAGCGGCGGCGTGGACAGCTCCACCTGTCTTGCGCTGGCGGTAAAAAAATACGGTTCGGAAAATGTGGTTGCTCTTTCTGTTTTCTACGGACAGAAGCATACCAAGGAAATTCAGGCTGCAAACGCTGTTGCGGACTACTATGGCGTTGAGCATATCAAGCTTGACCTCAGTCTTATTTTCCGGTACAGCGACTGTTCCCTGCTGGCACAGTCCAAAGAGGAAATTCCCCATGAAAGCTACGCCGAGCAGCTTGAAAAAACGGAGGGTTCTCCCGTTTCAACATATGTGCCGTTTCGGAACGGTCTGTTTATTGCAGCGGCGGCAAGCGTTGCACTTTCCAAGGACTGCGGCGTGATTTTCTACGGCGCGCACGCGGACGATTCCGCAGGGAACGCCTATCCTGACTGCTCCCCCGCCTTTAATGAGGCTATGAACAAAGCCGTTTGGGAGGGCAGCGGCGGACAGGTGAAAATCGAGGCTCCCTTTGTGGGAATGAATAAGACGCAGGTCGTGAAAACGGGTCTGGAGCTTGGCGTCCCCTATGAGCTGACATGGAGCTGCTACGAGGGCGGGGACGTCCCCTGCGGAGTTTGCGGTACTTGTCGGGACAGGCTTGCGGCGTTTGAGGCGAACGGTGTCAGAGACCCGCTTTTATAGTTAGTTTTCAGTTGACCGCGTGCAGTTATTGTTGGATTTCAAACATAAAGGATTGGTATTATGGAAAACAAAGAATTGGTACTTCCAACTCACATTGTTGCTGTTGGCGGAATTGTGATAAACGACAGGGACGAGATACTTATGGTAAAGCATTGGCGGCAGGGCTGGGTTTTCCCCGGCGGAATGGTTGAAGTCGGCGAAAATCTTTTTGACGGCTTGAAAAGAGAAGTCATGGAGGAAACAGGCGTGGAAATTGAAGTGGGAGAGGTTTTCTGCCTGTCCTCAAACACGGGGAAATACGCGGGCTACAACGGCGTAAAGGAAATTCCCACAAAGCTTATGCCCGACTTTATTTGCAGAGCGGTGTCGGGAGAACCGAGACCCTCCGAGGAAAATTCGGAGTCCATGTACGTGCCGAAAGAAAAAGTCCTTGACATGATAACCGAACCTGCAATTATCGAAAGGTTTAAGGCGTACCTTGAATACAGCGGCAGACCGATTTATATGGAGTACATAACCCAGCCCGAATTTGTGATGAAACTGAAAAGGACGATATAATGGAGAAAAATTTTATACTTGAAACCGAAAGACTATACCTCCGCAATTTAACGCAGTCCGACTATGCTTCTCTATGCAAAATATTGCAGGACGAGGAAACAATGTACGCCTACAACGGCGCATTTAACGATACCGAGACGCAGGAGTGGCTTGACAAACAGCTTGCCCGATATGAAAAATACGGCTTCGGATTATGGGCTGTAGTGCTGAAAGAAACCGAGGAAATGATAGGTCAGTGCGGACTTACCATGCAGGACTGGAACGGCGGGGAAGTACTTGAAATAGGATATCTTTTTCAGCGCGAGCACTGGCACAAAGGTTACGCTACGGAAGCCGCAAAAGCCTGCAAGGAGTACGCCTTTTCGCAGCTTGGCGCGGAGGAGGTATGTTCCATTATCAGAGACACAAATACCGCCTCGCAGAGGGTCGCTCTGCGAAACGGTATGACTAAATCAGATGAAATTATGGTAAAGCATTATCGGGGAGCTGATATGCCCCATTATCTTTATTCGACGGCGCGGCGGTCGGGAACGGCATAGGTCAGGAACAAGCCGTGAACCGTATCGTTATCAACGAAATCAAAAAGTTCGTCCCCGTAAACAGCAACAAATTTTTCTTCTTTTGTTTCGTAATCACCGTGATATTCATCGTCATCTTCGAAAGCCCTTTTGACTGCGGACAGCAGCCAGCCGTTCTCAACATATGCGCATATGCAGCCTCCGGAATCCAAATAAAAAAAGAAATTAAGTCCTCCGTCGGTTTTTATTGAAGTAATTTTCGTGTTGTGTATACGCTCGATCTCTTCGCACAGCATTTTTGTCTCAGGAACTTTTTCAATAAGCTCCTCATAAGTGATCGTATCTCTGCCGATACCCTCATATTTTCTTTTATCGGGATTCCATATAAGGCGCGCAGGAGTTTCAAATAAAATATACTCCATCAGCAGCTCCGAATAATGTCTGTTTTCGTCGAAGTCCTCCTCTCTGCACGAAACGGCAACATCGTCAAAGGCAATGCTTCTGCAGCTCCAAACATATTTAAATTCGTCGGTGTATGTATATAAAGACATTGCATATGCTTGATCCGACCATACAAAAATATTGTTGCTGTAATCGTAATCGAGTATTAGATTACTGCATCCGTCGTAAACAAGACCGCGCGGAAAAACGTTTTTATAGTGAGACTCAATAGCGGTACCGTCTTCAAGTCTAAAGCCGTTTTGGCTGTCTGAAAAAACTATGGTGCAGTCCTTGTATTCGGGGTCGTCCGAATCGGTTTCTATTATGAGAACGCTTTCGTTCTCGCCGTCCCCGTCAAAATCAAGATGCAGACCCGAAGCAAATCTAAGCTTCTGAACGGTGCAGGGTTCCTCTCTTCCGTCCGCATAGTGTACAGTCGTATCTTTGAAGTACAGTCCAAACGCAAATTCTATTGCGGGAGCGATATCCTCCTTTGCGGGGAAATCCTCGTATCCGCAGCCGTCGATCACCTCGCGCCATACATTGTCGGCGTAAACCTCTTTTCCCTCGTACGAAAGCGGTATTTTTACAAGGTCTTCGGTAATATAATACTGTTCGAGCTCCGAAACGTATTCATCTGTATCTGTGTTTGACAAAACAGTTTCGGCGCTTTCCGATATGTCTGTGTCCGCATAATTTTCCGAATAGGAAAAACGCAGGAATACTGCTGATATTACAATTAAAAATAAAATCAAATGTATTTTCATGATATACCTCCGATCATGCTTTATTATTTATAATAACATAAAAGATATTTAAAAGCAACAATTTCAAAAATATGAAAGGAAGATCAAAAATGTCAGGACGCACAAAAACCGAGACCGAGGGAGTAACTCTTCTCGGAAATCAAAAAACCAAGTACCCCACTGACTACGCCCCCGAGGTGCTGGAGACCTTTATCAACAAGCACCAGGGCAACGACTATTTCGTGAAGTTCAACTGTCCAGAATTTACAAGTCTCTGCCCCATAACGGGACAGCCCGACTTTGCAACTGTGTATATTTCCTACGTCCCCGCGGAAAGAATGGTGGAAAGCAAGTCCCTGAAGCTTTATCTCTACAGCTTCCGCAACCACGGAGACTTCCACGAGGACTGCATGAACATCATCATGAAAGACCTGATAAAGCTTATGGATCCCAAATATATCGAGGTCTGGGGAAAGTTCACTCCCCGAGGGGGAATTTCCATCGACCCCTACTGCAACTACGGCAAAAAGGGTACAATGTGGGAGCAGGTCGCTGTTGACCGTCTTACCCACCACGACTTATACCCCGAAAAAATAGATAACCGCTAACGGGGAGCCCCCGCAGGCTGTGTCACCCCCGCGGTAAAATATAAGTACCTTTACTGTATCAAGCCCCCTCAAGGGGGCAGGTGAGATATCAGCATTTTAAAATACATTTATAGATTAGGAGCATTTTTATGAATTACGGAATTATTTTCGATTTGGACGGAACATTATGGGACTCCTCGGAGCAGGTTGCCGTCTCTTGGAGCGAGGCTCTGGCGCGCCGTCCCGAAACGGACAGGCAGGTCACGGGCGAGGATATGCGGGGCTTTATGGGAAAAACTATGGAGACCATAGCCGCCCTAATGCTTCCCGAGCTTGAACCGTCCCTGCGTATCGAGATCATGCACGAGTGCGAACGTGTGGAGCAGGAATACCTTGAAAAGCACGGCGGGGTGCTGTTCCCCGACCTTGAAAAGGAGCTTGAACGTCTCTGCGGTCTTGGAAAACTGTTTATCGTCAGCAACTGTCAGAGCGGCTATATCGAGACCTTTCTGGAGTACCACAAGCTGGGGAAATACTTTGCCGACTTTGAGTGTCCCGGCGGAACAGGCTTTGCAAAAGCGGAAAATATCCGCATTGTCATGGAGCGGAACAAGTTGGACAAGGCTGTCTACGTGGGGGACACACAGGGCGACATGGACGCGTCCGACTCCGCGGGAGTGCCCTTTATCCACGCGGCTTACGGCTTCGGAAGCGTTGACAGGGACGTCCCCGCGGTAAAAAGCTTTTCCGAGGTTTATGACGCGGCGAAAAAAGTTCTCGGAATATAAATAGTACACAAATTTACAAAAAATTATCGAAAGGATAGATATTATGATAACAAGCAAACAAAGATCAAAGCTGAAAAGCATCGCAATGACTGAGGACACCATTTTGCAGGTGGGAAAAAACGGTATCATAGACACGCTGGTGGTTCAGGTCTCGGACGCGCTCAGAGCGCGTGAGCTTATCAAAATGAAGGTTCAGGACGGCTGTATGCTGTCCCCCGCAGAGGCGGCGGCGGAGCTTGCGGAAAAAACCAAGTCCGAGGTGGTACAGGTCATCGGAAACAAGTTTGTGCTGTTTAAGCGCAATCCCCAGAATCCCAAAATTGACCTCAAGGTCAAGTAATGCGCAGGGCGATATTCGGGGGCAGCTTCGACCCCGTTCACAAGGGACACGTCAGTCTCGCTTCGGAGCTTCAGAAAGCCCTGCGGCTTGACGAGGTGATCGTCATGCCCACGGGAATTTCTCCGTTTAAAAAGGACATGGAACGCCGTCCCGCAAGCGGTGAGGACAGGCTTGAAATGTGCCGTCTTGCCTTTGCGGATATGCCTTTCGTAACGGTCAGCGACTACGAGATATCGCAGGGCGGCGTAAGCTATACGGTGGACACGGTGCGGCATTTTCACGGTCTGTACCCCGACGATAAGCTTTTCCTGCTTGTGGGCGGGGATATGCTAATGTCCTTTGACAGATGGAGAAGCTGGCAGGAAATACTTTCCATGTGCGGACTTGCGGCGGTTTCCCGTGAGCAAAACGGCGCGGACATGGACGAACTCGAAAAAAAAGCGGCTGAACTCCGCAAATTCGGGGAGGTAATTTTTGTAAAAACAGAGCCACTGGAAATTTCTTCCGCGGAAATTCGTGAAAAAATTATAAAAAATTGCGATTTATCTTGCTATGTTCCGCAAAATGTAGTAAAATATATATTGGAAAATAATCTTTACCGGGAATAATACCGTCCCGCCCGTACTGCGGACAAGGCTTCTGCTGTACGTGCAGAGAATTTGTAAGGGGAAATGTCTATGTATTCCGCTGCCGAACTTACCGATATCCTCAGTATCAGGCTTTCAAAAAAACGTTTCCAGCACAGTCTGAACGTTGCCGAGGAAGCCGAAAAGCTGGCGGAGAGGTACGACTATCATGCGCCCGAAAAGGCGTATCTGACAGGACTTCTTCACGACATCTGCAAGGAGATACCCAAGGAAGAGCAGCTCATAATGGCGAAAAAATCCACGCTGGACGTTTCGCCTGTGGAGCTTGTCACGCCTCCGCTTTATCATGCCATAGCGGGAGCGTGGTACGCTGAGAACGTGCTGAACGTCCATGACGAGGACATTCTCAACGCGGTGCGTTACCATACGGTAGGCAGGGCGGGCATGAGCCGTCTGGAGGAAATTATTTACATTGCCGACCTTATCTCGGCGGACAGGAACTACAAGGACGTGAACAAAATGCGGAAATACGCCTACCAGAGCATTGAAAAAACCATGCTGGAGGCGCTGAGATTTTCCATTGCGGACGTGGTTGCGAAAGGCTCTATGCTTCCGCACCACACCATTGAGGCGTACAATCGGTACGTTTCGGAAAAGAAAAAAGAAAGGACGGAGATATGATGACGCAAGAGGAGCTTCTGAAAGCGGCTGTTAAGATTCTTGACAGCAAAAAGGCGGAGGATATACGCGTAATAGGAATAGGCGACCTGACGATCATCGCGGACTACTTCATTATCGCGAACGGTACTTCCTCAACTCATACCAAATCTTTGGCGGACGAGCTTGAATTCCGCCTGAAAGAAATGGGCAGAGAGCCGAGGCAGGTACAGGGAAACAACGGTTCAAACTGGATCGTGCTCGATTATTCGGACGTTGTGGTACACATTTTCTATAAGGAAACAAGGGATTTCTATAATCTGGAAAGACTTTGGAGAGACGGTCACGACGTTGACATAAAACAGTATTTGGAGTGATCGGAATGACTTTGTCGGAAAGTGCAAAAAAGGGCAAGGCGGCGGCTTCCGGAGCGGCACTTTTCTGCGGGGCAGGCGCGGTCCTGTCACTGCTGACGCTTAATATACCGCTGGCAGTTATCGGCTTCTGGGCGGCGAACGGCATAAAAAAAGGAAATTTTGCGTCGCGAAATATAGGCGTACTGCTTCGTGTCGCGGACATACCCTTTATGCTGATAATATGGTTTGCTGTGAAAACCGCGGGTGCACCTGAGCTGCTGAATACCATTATTATTGCTGTGATGGCGGTCGCGGCGCTTATAGATATCCTGTCGCTTATTGTACTTATGAATAAAGATCTTAAACAGTACCTCCGTGAAATGAGCGGCGCAGAGTCCGGCAAGGACGATTGAATAAAAACGCAAAAATATGCAAAGGAATGATTATAGTGGAAAGATACGACTATTCGTCCATTGAGAAAAAATGGCAGAACTACTGGGAGGAACACGGCACCTTCAAGGCGGAAACAGGCAGCAAAAAGCCTAAATTCTACGCCCTTGTTGAGTTTCCATACCCATCGGGAGCAGGTATGCACGTGGGTCACATCAAGGCTTATTCGGGACTTGAAGTTGTCAGCCGCAAGCGCCGTCTGGAGGGTTACAACGTTCTGTTCCCCATAGGCTTCGACGCATACGGTCTGCCTACCGAGAATACCGCGGTGAAAACAGGCGTACACCCCCGTCTGGTTACGGACAACAATATCGCAAAGTTCACAAATCAGCTTAAACGCGTGGGATTTTCCTTTGACTGGTCGAGGGTCATCGACACCACAGATGAAAAGTACTACAGGTGGACGCAGTGGATATTCCTGAAAATGTTCGAGAACGGTCTCGTTTTCAGAGACAAAACGCTGGTAAACTACTGCCCAAGCTGTAAGGTAGTTCTTTCCAACGAGGACTCTCAGGGCGGCAAGTGCGACATCTGTCACAGCGATATCGTGCAGAAAACCAAGGAAGTATGGTATCTCCGCATTACCGAGTACGCGGACAAGCTTTTGCAGGGTCTGGACGAAGTAAACTATCTGCCGAATATCCGTCTCCAGCAGGAGAACTGGATAGGCAAGTCCACAGGTGCGTTTGTGAATTTCACGGTCAAGGAAAACGGCGAGCAGCTCCGCATTTACACAACGCGTCCCGATACGCTTTACGGTGTAACGTTTATGGTAATTGCTCCCGAACACCCGATAATTGAAAAGTACCGCGACAGCATTGCAAATATTGACGCTCTTGACGCCTACAAAGCCGAGTGCGCAAAGAAGAGCGAGTTCGAGCGCACACAGCTTGTCAAGGACAAAACAGGCGTGAAGATAGACGGTCTGACGGCTATAAATCCCGTTACCGAAAAGGAAGTTCCCATCTATATTTCCGACTATGTTATGATGGGCTACGGCACAGGCGCGATAATGGCTGTTCCCGCACACGACACAAGAGACTACGAGTTCGCAAAGAAATTCGGCATTGACATTATCGAGGTCATCAAGGGCGGAGACATTTCCAAGGAAGCCTACACGGGCGACGGCGAGATGATAAATTCGGGTTCGCTCAACGGCATTTCCAACAAAAAGGACGCTATCGCGAAAATGCTGGACGTTCTTGCGGAAAAGGGCTGCGGCGAAAAGGGCGTGCAGTACAAGATGAAGGACTGGGCGTTCAACCGTCAGAGATACTGGGGAGAGCCTATCCCTATCGTGCATTGTCCCAAGTGCGGAATGGTGGCTGTTCCTTACGACGAGCTGCCCTTGAAGCTTCCTCCCGTGGAGAATTTCCAGCCCGGTACTGACGGAGAAAGCCCCCTTGCAAAAATAGACGAGTTTGTAAACTGCAAGTGTCCCAAGTGCGGCGGCGACGCAAAGCGCGAGACCGACACTATGCCTCAGTGGGCAGGTTCGTCCTGGTACTTCCTTAGGTACTGCGACCCCGACAACGATCAGGCTTTTGCTTCGCAGGAGGCGCTCAAATACTGGATGCCTGTTGACTGGTACAACGGCGGCATGGAGCACGTTACCCGCCATATGATCTATTCCAGATTCTGGCACAGATTTTTGTACGACATGGGAGAAGTTCCCTGCGACGAACCTTACGCCAAGAGAACGGCTCAGGGACTTGTTCTCGGACCTGACGGCGAGAAGATGAGCAAGTCCAAGGGCAACGTTGTTGACCCCAACGACGTTGTTGATCAGTACGGCGCGGACGTGCTGAGAGTTTACGTGCTGTTCATGGGCGACTACGAGCAGGCTGCGCCTTGGAGCGAGACCAGTATGAAAGGCTGCAAGCGTTTCCTTGACAGGGTTTGGGCTTTGCGGGAGAAGCTTATCGACGGCGATGAGTACCGTCCCGAAACGGTTTCTCTTATGCATAAGACTATCAAGAAAGTCACCGAAGATATCGAAGCAATGAAGTTCAACACGGCTATCGCGGCGATGATGAGCCTTATAAATGAAATCTATAGTATCGGCAGTATCAACAAAGCCGAGATGAAAACCTTGTTGATCTTGCTCAATCCCTTTGCTCCTCATATTACCGAGGAAATGTACAGCAGCATTTTCGGAGCGATTTTGAGCGAGCAGGAGTGGGTCAAGTACGACGAAAAGCTCTGCATTGACAGCACTATCGAGGTTGCGGTTCAGGTGAACGGCAAGATCAAGGCAAAGATAAACATTCCCGCGGAGGCAGAGCAGGACGAGGTTCTGGGACTTGCCAAGGCGGACGGAGCAGTCGCTGCGGCTCTGGACGGAAAGAACATTGTCAAGGAAATTTACGTTAAGGGCAGACTGGTAAATATCGTGGTAAAATAACCGGTTTATATAAGTTGTCCGAAAAACAAGCGGATTTTTTGTGTATATTTTTTTGAATTACGCTTGACAAACAGTATCACTATAAGGTATAATAAAATAGTTCTATCTTGTATATGAGCCTCTGCCTTATGGCAAAGGGAGGGAATCAAATTGGCAGAAATTCGTGTTGGTAAAAACGAATCTTTGGATACCGCTCTCAAGCGCTTCAAGAGAAGCTGCGCAAAAGACGGCGTTATCGCGGAAGTTCGTAAAAGAGAACACTATGAGAAGCCTTCGGTAAAACGTAAGAAAAAGTCCGAAGCTGCTCGTAAGCGTAAGTATTAATCTTGATTAAAACGCTTAAAAAAGCGGGCGGCAATGCGCTGTCCGCTTTTAAATTTCCCGCCGTGCGGTATTTTTAACCGCATTTCGGAAAAAATATTCCCGTGTTTACGGAAAAAATGCGAAAAACACTTGCAATATTCAAAAAAATGTAGTAAAATATATGTAAGCTTTTTATGCGGTATTTTCCGCAAAAAATTTTTTAAGGATGGTTAAATTATGATTACAGCAGGCGATTTCAGAAACGGCGTTACCTTTGAAGAGGACGGCAACGTGCTTCAGGTTGTTGAGTTCCAGCACGTTAAACCCGGCAAGGGCGCAGCTTTCGTCAGAACCAAGATCAAGAACGTTATCACAGGCTCCGTTGTTGAAAAGAGCTACAACCCTTCGGCGAAGTTCCCCACAGCTTTCGTTGAGAGAAAGGATATGCAGTATTCCTATACGGACGGCGACCTGTACTATTTTATGGATCCCGAGACCTACGAGCAGGTTCCCATCAGCAATGCGGAGCTTTCCGACAACTTCAAGTTTGTCAAGGAAGAGATGATCTGCAAGGTTTGCTCCTACAAGGGCAAGGTTTTCGCTGTTGAGCCTCCCAACTTTGTTGATCTGGTTGTAAGCCAGACAGAGCCCGGCTTTGCGGGAAATACCGCTACAAACGCTACAAAGCCCGCTACTCTTGAAACGGGTGCGGAGGTAAGAGTACCCCTCTTTATCAACGAGGGCGAAACAATCAGGATAGACACAAGAACAGGCGAATACATGGAGCGTGCATAAGCGCAGGGAGTCCTTGCTGGCTGAGTCACCCCCATCGTTAAATATTTGTGGTATTTAACGATACTAAGCCCCCTCAAGGGGGCAGGAAAAATGCTATTTGTCTGTACGGGTATGTTATCCGAACAACACTATATAAAAACAACAGCCGTAACAGCGGCGTGCAAAAGGAGGATCATCTATGAAGCTTGGTGAAAAGGTCGCTTTTCTTAAAGGACTTATCGAGGGTCTGGAGATCGACGATTCCTCAAAGGAGGGCAAGGTCATTCTGGCGATCGCCGATATTCTGGAGGAAATTGCCGTTACGGCGGAGGATATGCAGGATCAGATCGACGAGGTAGTAGAGGTTGTTGACGCTATCGACGAGGATCTGGGCGAGGTTGAGCGCGATTTCTACGAGGTTGACGACGACTGCTGCTGCGGCGACGAGGACTTCGATGATTACGAGGACGACAGTGAATGCGGCTGCGCAGACGATGACGACGACGAGCTTTACGAGGTCGTATGTCCCAGCTGCGGAGACACTATCTGCCTTAACGAAGGTATGCTGGAAGAGGGTTCTATGACCTGTCCCGGCTGCGGCGAGCTTCTGGAATTCGACTTCGGCGACGAAGAGGAATAAGCCTCCGCACAACTGAATAAATGCAATCTGTTTCAGGGCGAGGTGCAATTCCTCACCGGCGGTAAAAAATTGCCGATGCAGTTTTGAGTCCGCGAGCGTAGGCAGCGGTATGCAGTATTTTGCTTACCGTGCAGCTTTTGACCTTTTAAGGGTCAAGGCTCAGCCTTGCTGATTTGGTGAAATTCCAAAACCGACGGTATAGTCCGGATGAAAGAAACAAACGCTGATGCCAAGTTTTGGCTTTATGCGCAAAGTACGTCCGTGAAAGTTTTTTCACGGACGTTTTTTCTGTAGCAGACTGCTTTGTTAATATTTTATTAAAAGGTGGTTTTTATTATGGAAAAATCCGTAACACTCGAAAACAAGGGACGCTCCCGTATGGACACAAGGAAAATGGTAACTTTAGCGGTAATGGCTGCACTGGCATACATGGTCATGATGCTCATAAAGTTTCCCGTAATACCGGCAGTTCCGTTTTTAAAGTACGAGCCAAAGGACGTTATAATTACGATAAGCGGATTTATGTTCGGACCTCTTGCATCCTTACTGACATCTGCGGTGGTGTCCCTTGTGGAAATGATAACTGTCAGCGACACGGGACCCATCGGCGCGCTTATGAATTTTATCGGAACTTCCGCATTTGCGTGTACGGCGGCAATTATTTATAAAAAATTTCATACAATAAAAGGCGCGTTTGCTGGACTTTGTGTCAGCACCTTATTTATGACGCTTGTTATGCTGGCATGGAACTATCTTATCACGCCTCTTTACATGGGTATGCCGCGCGAGGCGGTTGCGGAAATGCTTCTGCCGTATTTTATGCCGTTCAATCTGCTTAAAGGCGCGATGAACAGTGCTTTGACCATGCTCATCTACAAGCCTCTGTCCAATATTATGCGAAAGACGCACCTGCTTCCCGAAAGTTCCTCGTCGGACGCGGAAAGCGGCGGGCATATGAAAAAGTACGCGTTTGTGTACGTTATCGCGGGATTTGTTATCGCAACCTGCGCCGCGGTGATTATTATCTGGAATTTGTAAAAACCTGTTGACAAAAAGGGAAAACAGTGGTATACTAAAACTACAATCAAATATGCCTTATCAAGAGCGGCTGAGGAACTGGTCCTGTGAAGCCCGGCAACCTAATTACAGTAATGTGAGAAAGGTGCTAAATCCTGCGGAGTTTTCCGAGAGATGAGGAATTTTTTGTAAAAAATTTCGCAGCGCTTGGAGGATATCCAAACGCTGCTTTTGTTTTAAATGCAAATTTTCAGAATGGAAAGGTGATTTTTATGTCCAAAATGCTGTTTACCTCCGAGTCCGTTACGGAGGGACATCCCGACAAAATATGCGACCAGATATCCGACGCTATCCTCGACGCTATTCTCGCCAAAGACCCCATGGGACGCGTTGCCTGCGAGACTGCCGTTACCACGGGTATGGCTATGTGCATGGGTGAAATTTCCACAAGCTGCTATGTAGACATCCCCAAGATCGTAAGACAGGTTATTATCGACATCGGATACGACCGCGCAAAGTACGGCTTTGACGGTCACACCTGCGCCGTTATGCAGTCCATAGACGAGCAGTCCTCCGATATTGCAATGGGCGTTGACGAGGCTCTCGAACACAAGGAGGGCGAGGACTCCGACAAGTTCATGACCGGCGCGGGCGATCAGGGTATGATGTTCGGCTACGCCTGCAACGAGACCCCTGAGCTTATGCCTCTGCCTATTTCTCTTGCTCACAAGCTTGCCAAAAAGCTTACCGAAGTGCGTAAAACAGGCGCGCTGCCATATCTTCGTCCCGACGGAAAAACTCAGGTCACCGTCGAGTATGAGGACGGCAAGCCCGTAAAGGTTGAGACCGTGGTAGTTTCCTCTCAGCACGCGGCTGAGGTGTCGCTTGAAAAGATCCGCGCGGACATTATCGAAAAGGTCATCAAGCCCACCATTCCCGCAGAGCTGCTTGCGGACGATACCAAGTACTTCGTAAACCCCACGGGACGTTTTGTTATCGGCGGTCCTCAGGGCGACAGCGGTCTTACGGGACGCAAGATCATCGTTGATACATACGGCGGATATGCCCGTCACGGCGGCGGAGCGTTCAGCGGCAAGGATCCCACAAAGGTTGACCGCAGCGCGGCTTACGCGGCAAGATACGTTGCGAAAAACATTGTTGCGGCAGGACTTGCCGACAAGTGCGAGGTTCAGCTTGCATACGCGATAGGCGTTGCAAAGCCTGTTTCGATAATGGTGGACACTTTCGGCACAGGCAAGGTCTCCGACGATAAGCTTGCCGAGGCTGTGGACAAGGTGTTCGACCTGCGTCCCGCGGCTATAATCGAAACTCTGGAGCTTCGCAAGCCCCAGTACCGCAAGCTTGCAGCCTACGGACACATGGGACGCGAGGAGCTTGGCGTTGCATGGGAGCGTACAGACCGTGCGGACGAGCTGAAAAAAGCAGTACAGTAAAATTATTCCAAGAGCGGCTATGCCTTAATGGGCTTGCCGTTCTTTTTTTGCCTACAGAACAAAAAAGCGCAGAGCGCAGTTCCGCCGAAATGCGGTTCTGCGCTCTGCGTGTGTATTAACGTTCTGAACGTTTGAATTACTTATAGATAGCTCCGTAGTGCGCGCAGGCTCTGTAGTCCGCGCTCTCCTTGTCAGCCGTGCCGAAGCCCGTCCAGCTGTGGGGACGGTAAATTCTTTCCTCGCTGACGTTGTGCATGGAAACGGGAATACGCAGCATTGAAGCGAGGGTAATCAGGTCTGCGCCGATGTGTCCGTAGGTCAGAGAACCGTGGTTTGCGCCCCAGTTCGCCATAACGGAGTAAACGTCCGCAAACGCGCCCTTGCCCGTCAGTTCTGGTACAAACCATGTTGTGGGCCAAGTTTTGTCGGTACGCTCGTCAAGGGGCTTGTGTATCTCGTCGGGCAGGGTCACGGTGTAGCCCTCCGCAAGCTGGAGTACGGGTCCTACGCCGTCTACAATGTTCACGCGTATCATTGTCACTGGCATTTCAGCCTGTGTCTTGAAGTGTGAGGAGAATCCGCCGCCTCTGAAATAGCCCAGGTTTGCGGGACACCAGTCCGTTGCTCCAAGCATTGCGGAAATGTCCTCGTCGGTAACGTCCCACCACTGCTTCATAAGGTTTTCGCCATTTTCGTTTTTAGCAAGACCGGTTGCGTCCACAGCCGCCGCGCCCGAATTTATCAGGTGGATAAATCCGTTCTTAGCTCTGCCCTCGGGCTTTTTGCCTGTAACTCTTTCCACCGCCTCGGGACTCCAATATGTCCGCACGTCAGCAAACACAGAAGCCCTGCCTGTGAGCATATTTCCGAAAAGCATTGCCGTGCCGTTGAGACCGTCGTTCTCGGTTGCAAGCAGGACAGGCTGTTTTTTGCCGTTCCAGTCGAATGTGGAATTTAAAATACTCTCCGCAAAGTCTGCGTTTGGCAGCCAGTCCGTCCACATTCTCTGACCCTGAAAACCGCCGAAAATCGCGTTCCTGCCGCGGGACTCCTCGTGCCAGCCCATTTCCGCAAGCTTGGGATTTCCCAGCATGATGTCGCGGATTATAAGTATCATTTTCACGCAGAATTCCCACTGCTCCTCGTGGGACATAACGCTCTTGTTTCCGGGATTTATCTCGGTGTTCACGTCCATGCCCTCGGGACAGTTTTTCTTCGTCCATGCAAGAGCCTTTTCGTACTCGTCGTGGTCGTAAATTTCCAGCTTAACGCGGCGGAGAATTTCCGTCATATCCACCCATTCGGGACGCACGCCAAGATATTTCTGCATAAACAAAGCGTTGCAGTAAGAGCCGCCGATACCCATTGCAACCGCGCCGAGACCAACATAAGCCTTGTTTCTTATCTGACCTACAGCGGCGGCGCACCTTGCAAAGCGGAGAATTTTTTCCGCAACGTCCTCGGGAATAGAAGTGTCCGTCATGTCCTTAACGTCCCTGCCGTAAATTGCAAATGCGGGCAGACCGTTCTGGGCGTGAGCCGCCATAGCCGCCGCAAGATAAACCGCTCCCGGACGCTCCGTTCCGTTAAATCCCCATACTGCCTTAATAGTCAGCGGGTTCATGTCAATGGTCTCCGTACCGTAGCACCAGCAGGGCGTAACGGAAAGAGTTGCGCACACATTTTGAGTGCTGAAAAATTCCTCGGTCTTGTACGCCTCCGCGCCGCCGCCAATGGTGCAGGGTGCAATAACGCACTCCAAGGGCGTGCCGTCAGCATAGCGGCAGTTTTTTTCGATAAGCTCCTTTGCGGCTTTCGCCATGTTCATTGTCTGGACTTCGAGGGACTCCCTGATACCGAACTGACGACCGTCAATTACGGGTCTGATACCGATTTTTGGATTCATGATTATCTTCTCCTTTTTTAGAAATTTATATGTAAGGGGTATAGGCTGTTCGCCTTGCCCTCTTATTACCTTTTAAATTTTATACGGTTTACAATCAGCTGTATAATTAAACTTATTATCAGTGCAGAAATCACCGTCTTTAGAAACCATATGCCATAGATAGTAACAGCTATCGCTGTCCAGCCTTGTTCTATTAAAACAAAGCAAATCGCAAGCAAGAAAATAACAACCGTTATATAACCCCCGAATTGAATAAATGAAATTTTAAATTCGCTAATTTCCCATTCATTTTTAATTTTAAAAGCGGAAATTATGTATATACCTGCAAGAACGGCGGAGATTATTAAATTGGGTAAAAGCTGTAATTCAAACAAAAATGATATCAGCGAGGCAGCAATATTCAGCACAATAAAAATTATACTTAATATTATGCTGACAGCTTTACTTAAATCGTCAGAATATCCCGAAATATTTTCAACTTTCTTTCCCTTAAAAAATTTTTTGAGATAAATATCCGAAAGTACCGAGACCTTTCTGTCCGAAAAATCATACCGAATACAAACGGTTTTTTTAACGTTTTTTTCGGTAACCGTCATGACCCTCCGCAAGTAGCTCCTGTCCGAATTTTCTTCGGGGGCGTCGCGGCAGTCGGGGTAACAATTTTTCACGTCCTCAACGGTATTGTAAAAATCCTTTTTATCCGCATTGTCGGAAATTACGCATAGGTATTTGTACATTTTATCGCCTCTTTTCGCAAAGCGGTATTTTCTGCACGGTTTTTTATTTATTGGTTTCTGCAATATTCTCTTCTGTGACCGCTTCAGATGAGCGAACTTTTTTCATAACGATTCCAATAACTGCTTGAATTATAAAACTTAACCCCAAAGCGGGTAGACAAACCAAAAAACAATATGAAAGGTAATCAAAAGAGCTTATCATTATTAAAGAGAAAATACTTATATAAATGTCAAAAATATCAAACCAATTTAAATTTAAGAAAATAAGTCCTATAATAACAGTTATAAAACCGCCTGCCTGACAAAAGGTCAGCTTTGGCAGAGAAACTTCACCATACTTCCTTATGAGTATCCCCGATAGTGTATAAACCGCTGTTGACACTAAAATTATAACAAGCAATAAAGTTTTTCGGTAATACAAATCATTAGCAAATGCGAAAATAGATGAGCAAAACGATAATGAGAAAAATGGACCCGAAATTTCCCACATTATGCCTGTTGAGGCAGTTTTGGAACATTTAGAAATCTGCTCTGCTTCTTTTGCGGCCGATTCAGACGAGCGTACTTTTTTAATAACAAGTCCGATAATTGCTTGGAGCAAAAGACTTACTTCCAAAGCGGAGAGAAAAATTATTGACCAGATTTTGTAAAATGTTATAAGCGGCAATGCAATATTCCAAAATCCTGTAAAAGATATGGATATATAGTACGCATCTAAAAAACACATATTTGCTGTAATAATCCCGGCGATAACATTTATAAAACCGCCTGACTGCCAAAAAAACATTTTTAAAAGAGTAACATTAACACGTCGTCTGATAATTATTCCGGACGCGGTGTAAACT
>JAIEDQ010000114.1 GCA_029067895.1 Oscillospiraceae bacterium
ATACAGTACCGGAAGCTGTACGCTGATAGGATTTACGCTTATAGCATTATATACTGTTATCGGAACTGTACTGCTGATAGTTAACATACAAAAGGTAGACAAAAGCGTCATTATAGGACTTCTTCCCTGCAATATATTTGTGATCATATGTATGTGCATTCAGCTTGCCGTTGTGGAATTTCTTTTTACCGGAGCGGCTGTAACTCTTATTACAATGGGTCTTTTCTTTGCAATAGAAAATCCTGCGGCTCATTATATGAAACGTGCGTATATTGATATAGATACGGGAATAAAAAATAAAAACTGCTACAATGAAGATATGAAACGGCTTAACGAAAAATTTTTTGTTGCGGAAAAAAATAACGACTCTTTCATATGCACAGTTTGCGATATAAACGGACTTAAGGCAGTAAACGATAATTTCGGGCATATCGCGGGAGATGAGCTGATACGGGCTGCGGCGGACGTGCTGTCAAAAAATCTTAAATCGGCATACAATGTTTACCGTATCGGCGGAGACGAATTCGTTGCTGTATTTATCGGTCATAATAAAGATAAAGTGGAAAAGGAAATTGCAGACGTAAGAAACGGCTGCGGCAAATATACCTATCTGAAGCACCCGTTAAGCATTGCGATAGGAACAGCAGATGCAAGCGACGATAAATTTGAGAGCGTTCTTGATGTTGTTTCGCTGGCGGATAAGCGTATGTATGAGGATAAGGTAAGAATCAAGCAGGCTGATCCTGCAATCAGTGTAAGATGATCAAATTGATAGAACAATCCCCGACTGATAACAAACAGTCGGGGATCTTTTTATTAATTATCTTTTACTCAGTTCAACGATCTCGTCACTTGAAAAAACGTACTTTTTGTCGCAGAAGTGACAGCACACCTCCGTGGAATCCTGCTCCTCCGCCATTTTGACAAGCTCCTCTCTTCCGAGACTTACAAGCGCCCGTTCGACCCGCTCCTTGCTGCAATCGCATTTATAGCTTACATCAAAGGAATCCATGACCTCGGGTTCGAGTCCCTCCAGAACGCTTTTGGCAATATCCTCCGCGGACATTCCCGAATCAAGCATTGTCGTCACGGGCGGAAGCTTGTTTACGTTGGCTTCAAGCACGTCTATGCAGCTTTCGTCAGCAAAGGGCAGAAGCTGTATCAGGTATCCTCCCGCAGCCCTTACTGTCAAGTCCGGATTTACCAGAACGCCAAGTCCGCACACCGTCGGTATCTGTTCGCTTACCGCAAAATAGCTTGCGATATCCTCGGCGATCTCACCCGACACAATTGGGACTTGTCCCACATAAGGCTCTTTCAGACCTAAGTCCTTTACCACGGAAAGAGTGCCGTCCTTTCCGACCGCACCCGAAACGTCCAGCTTGCCGTATTTGTTGAGGGGAAGCTCCACTATGGGATTTCCCACGTAGGACTTGACGTTTCCCCTGCTGTCGGCAACAGCTATCAGGATACCAGTTGCTCCCCCGCCGTTCATGCGTATTGTTACCGAATCGTTCTCGCCCTTTAAACCGTTTCCTATCAGGGACGCGGCGATAGAAAGCCTGCCCAGCGCAGCTGTCACCACTGCCGACGGCTTGTGTATCCTTTCTATCTCTGAGACCATATCCAGCGCATCTATTGCCGAAGCGACAACTGACGCGTCCTTTGAAATTGTTCTGACTATTTTTGACATAATATAGATCCTTTACAGTTCTTAGTATTTAACAACGCTTTTTTGCCGCATAAACCAGCTTCTCGCTGTCTGCTCTCGGCGGGTCAAAGGAATCGTAATCGTACTTCCCGACTATCTCAAACCCGCACTTTTCAAGAAGTCCGTCGATAATATCCTCATCAAAAGCTATCTCGGAAAAGCCGTCCTCATAACGGGTATATGAACCGTTTTCTCCCCGTTCAAAGAAGTCGAGGGACATCTCCACACGGTTATCCTTTTCGCTGTAGGAATTCTGCCAGACGCAGTAAACGTCGTCAAAATCGTAAACAAAAGTATTGTTCCCCAAAATGTTTTTATGCTTATGGGGAGTGTTTATATCAAAAAGGAAAAGTCCCTCAGGCTCGCAGAAAAGCGAGACCCGCTCAAAGGTCTTTTCAATATCCGCAAGGCTCGGCAGGTGGTTGATACCGTCAAGCGCGCACACGGTAACGTCTATCGTGCCGAACATATCAAGCTTTGTCATGTCCTGACAAAGGTACTGGATATTGTGCCCGCTGTCAAACTTTTTGTCGAGAGCGGCGTTCAGCATTTCCTCGGAGCTGTCCACGCCGATAACATCGTACCCCATTGCGCTGAAAGCCTCGGATAAGCTTCCCGTACCGCAGGCAAGGTCAAGCAGAATATTTTTTCTGCCGCCGTGTTTTTTCACCAGCGCGTCAAAATATTCTGCTCTTTCACGATATGAAATATTTTCGGTAAGTACGTCGTAAAACGAAGCGAAGCAGTGATATCCGCTCATTCTCCCGATTCTTCCTTCATGCGGTCAAACACAAGCGCGTAGCCGTCGCTGCCGTAATTGAGGGTTCTGTTCACGCGGCTGATAGTAGCGGTGCTTGCGCCTGTCTCGGCTACGATATCGCTGTATACCCTTTTCTGTACCAGCATTGTTGCCACCTGCATTCTCTGGGACATAGCCTTGAGCTCCAGAACGGTGCAGAGATCCTCGAAAAACTTATAGCACTCCTCGGTATTTTCAAGCGTGAGAATAGCCTTGAAAAGCGCGTCCATATGTTCGTCTTTAAGCTTGTTATTCATGTTAAATGTTCCTTTCTTGTGTAATACTGTTTCACGACCTAAATGTGTACAAAAAATTCAAACAAAAACTTGCGTGTATGGTTTTTGTGCAGAATTTTTTTGTTACACATTGGGAGTGAAACAGGATACGGTAACAGCAAGGAAGCTTGCTTACTGTTATTTTAACATATTATAGTGAAAAAGTAAAGAGTTTTTTTTAATTTTGGCAGTGAACGCAAAACAACAGCCGCACTCTCTGCTGTCGGCAAGCTGTTTAAAAGCAAACGGCTATGGAAGCGAATCCACAGCCGTTTAAAAAATCCGTTTTATTTGTCTTTATCGAACAATCGCTTAAACTCTGAACAGCAGGTCTGCATAGGTCGGGAAAGGCCATACGCTTTCGGGAGCAATTGTCTCCAGCTCGTCAACAACCGCTCTCAAAGACTGCATTGCAGCAAATACCTCGTCGCGGTAGAACCTTGCTGTAGGCTCGCCCTCTTCGTAATTCTTTACGTCCAGCAGCTTAGCGTCAAGAGCGTCTGTAGCTTCGAGAATGCTGTTTGTCAGGCAGGAAGCCTTGTCGGCAAGAGCCTTTTCCGCGTCGAAGCTGACACCCGCAGCCTTCTTGGAAACTATCGAATCGGCAAGGAACTTAGTAAACTCGCAGCCCGCGGGAATAATCTGCTTTCTCGCCATGTCCACCATTGTAAGGGCTTCGATATTGATGATCTTAGAGTAGTTTTCCAAGAGGATTTCCTGTCTGGACTGAATCTCTGTTCTTGTGAGAACCTTGAATTCCTCAAAGATAGCAACGTTCTTGTCGTCGCTGTAGTGAGGAACTGCGTCAACTGTGGAAACCAGATTAGGCAGACCGCGCCTTTTGGCTTCCTCAACCCAAGACTCGTCGTAGCCGTTGCCGTTGAAAATAACGTTTTTGTTTTCCTTGATGGTCTTGATAAGCAGATTGTTAAGATCTTCGGTAAAATTCTTGGAACCCTCAAGAGTATCGGCAAATTCTTTAAGTACGTGAGCAACTATCGTGTTCAGGATCATATTTGTGCAGGCGATGGAATCCGCAGAACCCAGCGCTCTGAACTCGAATTTATTTCCCGTAAAGGCAAAAGGAGACGTTCTGTTGCGGTCGGTGGTATCCTTGGGGAAGTTGGGCAGCGCTTCAACTCCGATAACAAATTCTTTGTCCTGATTTGTTGTGATCATCTTGCCAGTTTCAAGAGCGTCAAGAATGGTCTGAAGCTCGTCGCCGAGGAATATGGAAACTATCGCGGGAGGAGCTTCGTTTGCGCCCAGTCTGTGGTCGTTGCCCGCAGAAGCTACGGAAAGACGGAGCAGATCGGCATAGTTGTTTACCGCCTTGATTACAGCCACAAGGAAAGTCAGGAATTGGATATTGTCCTTGGGGTCGTCGCCCGGGTCGAGAAGATTCTGACCGTCGTTTGTGGAGATAGACCAGTTATTGTGCTTGCCAGAACCGTTTACGCCCGCATAAGGCTTTTCGTGGAGCAGACACACAAGACCGTGCTTGATAGCGGTTTTCTTCATGATCTCCATGGTCAGAGCG
>JAIEDQ010000115.1 GCA_029067895.1 Oscillospiraceae bacterium
ACGATACCCAATGTTGAGACCAGCGTTCCGCAGACGGAACAGGTTCAGCCTTACCAGACCTCGCAGCCCGTGCAGACCGACCAGAACGGTCAGGTCGTGGAGGGAACCGAAGTTACAGGCACCCTCCCGTATAACGAACCGGCGACGGACGACCGCACTTCGGCGGATAATCTGCTGGATCAGTTCGGCATAAACGAAAGCTCAACTACCATCGACCTTATTATCCTGATCACAATCCTTTCTCTTGCACCGTCGATATTGGTAATGATGACCTGCTTTACGCGGCTCATTATTTCCTTTTCGCTGCTGAGAAACGCAATGGGCGTTCAGCAAACGCCTCCCAATCAGGTAATGATAGGTCTTGCGCTGTTTTTAACGCTGTTTATCATGAACCCCGTTATTTCGGAGATGAATGATGTCGCTTATGTGCCCTACAAGAACGGCGAGTATACGTCGGTGGAGGCGGTTCAGGCGGCGTCCGTTCCGTTGAAAAAATGGATGCTTCAGCATACGAGCAACGATTCAATGAGCTTTTTTATGGGACTTACCGGCGTTGAGGTCGAAGCTCAGACCGAGGAGGAGTTCGTTGACGAGATCGGCTTTGTAACAGTCGTTCCCGCATTTATCCTCAGCGAAATAAAAATCGGCTTCGAGATCGGCTTCTTGCTGTACATTCCATTCCTTATTATAGATATTATAGTTTCCACGATACTGATGTCGATGGGTATGATGATGCTGCCGCCGACAACGGTCTCGATCCCGTTCAAGCTGCTGCTGTTTATTCTGTGCGACGGCTGGACGCTCCTGATCGAATCGCTTGTTTCCGGCTTTACGACTTAGGAGGTGCGGCCATGCTTACGGAGTCGCTGATCCTGGAAATTTTCCGTGAGGCGCTGATACTGGCGATAAAGCTTGCCGGACCGCTGCTGCTCATCAGTATGCTTGTGGGTCTTGTCATAGCGATACTTCAGGCTGCCACTCAGGTCCATGAACAGACGCTGACCTTTGTGCCGAAGGCTCTTACGATAGTCGTGCTGCTGCTTTTGCTTGCTCCGATGATGATAAGCTCCTGCAATGAGTTTCTTATGCGGATATTCCAGCTTATAACACAGGTGAGCAGCCATACGATAATATAGACCGCGGCGGAAAGGAGCGGACGTGGATTTCTTTACGGTCCTTTTCCGGAGCTTTGAGACCGATCTTCTGGTTTTTGCCCGGATGCTGGGAATATTTATTTTTAACCCGATCTTGTCAAGACGGAACATTCCGACGATCGCTAAGGTCGTAACGGTTGTTTTTATTACATATATTGCCATACTTACGGTTCAGCCCGAACCCGTGGATACGGGAAATCAGACAGGCGTATATCTGATGATGATATGCCGTGAGACCGTTATAGGACTTATTCTCGGCTTTATTACCGACCTTTTCTTTTTAACCGTTCAGGTTGCGGGAGAGGTTATGGATATGCAGTCGGGTCTTGGTATGGCAAAGGTTTTCGACCCCGAATCAAACGTGCAGATGTCAATAATGGGCTCGTTCATCAGCTTTATGATGTATCTTTACTTCTTTGCGACGAACTCCCATCTGACGCTTATAAGATTGTTCATTATGTCCTATGACATAATTCCTATAGGAACAGGCGGCTTCAATCCCGATCTGGGATATGTTGTGGTGTCGTACTTTTCCGTAGTGCTGGCTCTGGCAATAAAATTTGCGCTTCCGATAATGGCGGCGGAATTTATTCTTGAATTCTGTATGGGCGTGCTGATGAAATCGGTGCCTCAGATACAGATAATGGTGGTGAATATCCAGCTCAAGGTTGCTTTCGGCTTTGCGCTGCTGTTCATGACAGCCGTGCCTTTGTCGGAGCTGGTAGACGATTATCTGGACAAGTGGCTTGAGGCGCTGCGGACGTTTATGCCGCTTATCCCTGCGGCATAAGAATGTGCATAACAAAGAATATTTCGACGCCTGAAACGGGCGGCGGTGCGGGACTTATTTTCCGCGGCAGTCCGCGCATAGGCGATCAATTATAAAAAGGAAGAAGCTCTATGGCAGAAGGCAGTACCGGCGAAAAAACCGAGGAAGCTACCCCCCATAAACGACGTGAACAGCGTAAAGAGGGAAACGTTATGCAGAGCAAGGACGTGGTCACAGCCGCGTTTATACTGCTGGCGTTCTTTATCCTCAGAATTATGGCAAGGTTTATGTACAGCGTGACAATGGGAAGCATGACGTACTGGTTTACGCTTGCGGGCGGCGGCATGGACGGCAACGGCACCCGTATTGACGAAATGCCGGCTGCTCCGAAGCTTATACTGGAGATCGGAAAGGCAGTCCTGTTTACCGCGGGACCGATTTTGCTGGCTTCGCTGCTTATACCCATAATAGCTACGGGCATACAGACAAAATTCATTTTCTCGAAAAAATCCTTCCAGTTTAAATTAAGCAAGCTTAATCCCTTTGAGGGAATCAAAAAAATGTTTTCGGTAAGCGCGCTTTTCGAGCTTGCCAAGTCCCTGATAAAAATGATAATCCTTATGGCTGTGGTCTACAGCGAGATACAGAGCCGTCTTGTGGATTTCGCAAGACTTATGCGCATGGAGCTTATCTCCGCTCTGCTCTACGTTGCCGACGCGGTATTTTCCATATGCATGAAGATAGCGATGGTTTTCGTTGCCGTGGCTGCGGTGGACTTCCTGTTCCAGAAGTACAAGTGGGAAAAGGACATGAAAATGACCAAGCAGGAGGTCAAGGAAGAGTACAAGCAGATGGAGGGCGACCCTCAGATCAAGAGCAAGCGCCGCCAGAAGCAGCAGCAGATGGCTATGAGCCGTATGATGCAGGACGTTCCCAGCGCGGACGTTGTTATAAGAAACCCTACCCACTTTGCGGTGGCGGTCAGATATGACGAAGCTTCCGACAGAGCCCCCGTGGTCGTGGCAAAGGGCGCGGACAACGTGGCGTTCAGAATTATAGAAAAGGCTGAGGAAAACGACGTATCGGTGGTGGAAAACGTTCCGCTGGCAAGAGCTCTCTTTAAAGAGGTCGAGGTGGGACGGGAAATACCATATGATTTTTACCGTCCTCTTGCCGAGGTGCTGTCCTTTGTTTACAGCATGAAGGGCAGGATGCCGAAGGACATGGAGAAGCCTCCTGTAAACTATCCCAATTACTGATATTAATTTCCAACAGATATCGAGGACGCCGCTTACAGCTTCTGTCCTCTGACCTCTAACCTTTGAAAGGAAAGGCAGGCTGCGTTATACCGTGAAAAAAATATTGAATAACATGGTAACGGTATTCGTTATCCTGGCGATATTCCTTATCATCATTCCGCTTCCCACGTGGCTGCTGGATATGCTGTTTGTTGTGAATATCGCGCTTTCCCTTGTTATTCTCCTTATCACAATGTATATCAAGGAGCCGCTGGAATTTTCCATATTCCCGTCAATGCTCCTTATTACCACAATATTCAGGCTGGGTCTTAATATTTCTTCGACCCGTCTTATCCTGTTCCAGCAGGGCTATGCGGGACAGATAGTCCGGGCGTTCGGTCAATTCGTTATGAAGGGCAACGCGCTTATCGGTTTTATCGTTTTCATACTTATCACCGTGGTGCAGATGCTGGTAGTAACAAAGGGCGCGGAACGAGTTGCCGAGGTAACGGCAAGATTTACTCTGGACGCTATGCCCGGTAAACAGATGGCTATTGACGCCGACCTTAACTCAGGCATTATCAACGAGGACGAGGCTAAGCTCCGCCGCTCGAAAATACAGCGCGAATCCGACTTCTTCGGAGCTATGGACGGTGCGTCCAAGTTCGTAAAGGGAGACGCTACGTTTTCTATCGTGGCGGCTATCGTAAACCTGCTGGGCGGAGCGGTAGTAGGTCTTGTTTTCGACGGAATGGAGTTTATGGACGTTTTGTCCACCTACACCATTGCTACCGTAGGCGACGGTCTCTGCTCCCAGATACCCGCGCTGCTGATCTCTACCGCAATGGGTATGATAGTTACCCGTTCCGCGTCGGAGGACAGCCTTAACATTGACATCAAAAATCAGTTCACCGCGCAGCCGCTGGTGCTCATTATCGCGGGTTTGGTAATGTTCGTGATGATGCTTATACCCGGCTTCCCAAAGCTCCAGCTCCTTGTGCTGGGCGCAATGCTCCTTGGACTGGGCATCATGCTTATGCGTACCCAGAGAGATCTTGCGGCGGAAACCGACCTTGCGGCGCAGGAAATGGCTGAAAACAGAGAAGCCCTTTCCGAGATGGAATACTATAAAGACATCGATAACGTCTATAAGCTGCTTAACGTTGAGCCGATCGAAATGGAGTTCGGCTACAGCCTTATCCCTCTTGCGGACGAAAGCTCGGGCGGCACGCTTATTGAGCGTGTGGTAATCTTCAGAAAACAGTTCGCTATGGATATGGGTATGGTTTTCCCGTCGGTAAGAATGACCGATAACCAGCACATCAACCCGAACCAGTATGTTATAAAGGTAAAGGGCGAGATAGTGGCTCACGCGGAGATACTTATGGATCACTACCTTGCGCTGGACAGCGGAAGCGTTACCAAGGAAATAGACGGTATCGACACCGTTGAGCCCGCCTTTAACATTCCCGCGAAATGGATACCGGAGCAGGATAAGCTCCGCGCCGAGATCGCAGGCTACACGCTTATCGACCCGACGTCGGTAATCATTACCCACCTGTCGGAGATAATAAAAAATTACGCACACGAGCTTTTGTCAAGGCAGGACGTAAAAACCATGCTTGACAAGCTCAGGCAGACAAATGCCGCCGTGGTGGACGATATCGTTCCGAATATCGTTTCCCCCGCGTATCTGCAAAAGGTGCTGTGTCTGCTCCTGAAGGAAAGCGTCCCCATAAGGGACTTGCAGACCATTCTGGAGACCATCGCAGACAATCAGTACAACATGAAAGACGTGGACATAACCACCGAGTACGTCCGTCAGGCTTTGAAGCGAACCATTACACGCCGCTTCTCGGACGGAGGACAGATAAGAGTACTCACCCTCGATACGGAAACGGAAAACAAGATCGTGGCTTCCGTCAAGAAGTCCGAGCAGGGCTCCTACCTTGCAATGGATCCCCAGACGATACAGTCGCTTGTGGCTTCCCTTAACGAGCAGATCGACAGGGTAAAGGACGTTGTCCCCATGCCTATCGTTCTGACCTCGCCTATCGTGCGCATTTACTTCAAAAAGCTTATCGACCAGTTTATACCCAATGTTACTGTGCTTTCGTTCAGTGAGATAGACAATTCCGTGCAGATACAGGCTGTGGGAAATGTTGCTCTCGACGCGGACATGGCGGGAGTTTAAGAATATCCTGCCGAGAATGAATACAGCTGACGGAGGTGAGTTCTGTGACTGATAACGAAAAAGAGGAAAGAGCCCTGCTGCTTCTCAGATACAAGGAGACCGGCGACAAGGCTCTCCGCAACCGCGTTATCATGGCTTATATGAATATTGTCAAGTTCGCCGCGCTGTCAACAAGGAATATGTACATCAAGTTCGCGGAGACCGACGACGTCATCAATGAGGCGACTATCGCCCTTATGAGCGCGGTGGACAGCTTCGACCACAAAAAAGGCGTGAAGTTCGAGACCTATGCGTCCATAAAGGTGCGCGGCGCTATCATAGACTTCATCAGGCGGCAGGACTTTATCCCCCGCGGAATAAGACGCTTTGCCAAGGATTACGACGCCGCCTATTCGGCTCTTTACGAGGAGCTGGACAGAGAGCCTACCGCCGAGGAGCTTGCGGAAAGAATGAAGCTTCCCGTGGAAAAGCTTGAAAGCTGCGCGGCTCAGGCTGCCGCGGCGCAGACACTTTCCTTTGAGGAAATGGTCATGGACAGCGGCTTCGATATCGCCGAAAAAGCCGACGACGACGGAATGTGGTCGGCGGAGGCGGGAGTTCACAGACAGGAAAAGCTTCAATACCTTGCCGAAGCTATCAAGTCCCTCAAGGAAAGAGAGAGACTGGTCATTACCCTTTATTACTACGAAAAGCTGAGGTTTTCCGAAATAGGAAAGGTTCTGGACGTTTCGGAAAGCCGCGTCTGCCAGCTGCACTCGCAGGCAGTCCAGAAAATGAAGAAATATCTCGGAGACTACATGAACTAAGGAGGTATCAGAATGCTCAGAGGCTACTATACCGCGGCAAACGGTATCATCAATGAACAGAGGATACTTAACGTCATCACCAATAACCTTGCCAATGCTAAAACGGCGGGTTATAAGGCGGACGAGGCTATCCCCATAACCTTTGCGGAGGAACTGCTGCTCATCAACAACAGGCACAGTCAGACGGGTACTATCCGTTACCGCACGATCGACTACACCTACACCCACACTGATCAGGGAACGTTTGAGAATACGGGCTCCCGTCTGGATGTCGCGCTTGTTGGCAACATCTACTTCAACATCGAGGAGCGCAGAACGGGCGAGAGACTGCTTTCAAGGAACGGTCAGTTTACGATAAACGGAGAGGGTTATCTTACTCTCGGAACTACGGGCTACGTCCTTGACGAGAACGGCGAGAGGATACAGCTTGGTACAGCCAACTTCCAGATAGACCGCTTCGGCGAGCTTACCGTTAACGACGGCAGAGTATTTCAGCTGGGACTCAGCTTCGTCCCCCCCGATACTGACATAGAAAAGGTTGACGACAACCTTATGAGACCTTACGAGGACACGCCTATCGGAAATATTCCCGAGGGTATGGTTTATCAGGTAAAGCAGGGCTGGTTCGAGCGTTCCAACGTGGACGTTGCGAAGGAGACTATTGCGGCTATGGACGCGCAGCACGTTTTCACTGCGTGCAGCTCCGCCCTTAAAATAGCAAACAGCATCAATCAGCTTGCGGTAAACGAGATCGCAGGCATCACCTGATCGGCGGAACACTGACACCGCTGTCCGGAATAAATTCTGAAAGGAACTGAAGCTATGAGCAATATCGGTTACTATACCGCCGCTTCGGGCGTAATAAGCTATCAGTACGCCATGGACGTTACGGCGAATAACCTTGCAAACGTGAATACCTTCGGCTTTAAGGCGTCGAGACCGTCCTTTGCCGACCTTATTTACACGGAGAGAAACAACGACAATACCGAGACCCAGTTCGGTCACGGCGTAAGAGTTCAGAAAACCGACATGATGTTTGAGCAGTCCCAGCTGAGAGAAACCGGCAGCCTCTCGACTTTGCGGCTCTGGACGAGGGCTTCTTTGCGATACTCACTCCCGAAAAT
>JAIEDQ010000116.1 GCA_029067895.1 Oscillospiraceae bacterium
ACACCGATTTCCAGATACTGCGTCTGTCCGAGGCGATGTATGGCAAGTACAGTCTGAAACGGGTCTTTTACTCGGCGTATGTCCCCGTAGGCGACCAGAAGCTTCTGCCTCCCGCGGGTACAAAACCGCCCCTGCTCCGTGAACACCGCTTGTATCAGGCGGACTGGCTGCTGCGCTTTTACGGCTTCAAAGCCGAGGAAATTTTGGACGAGCAGCATCAGGAGTTCAACCCGCTTCTCGACCCGAAATGCAACTGGGCTTTGCACCACCCCGAATGCTTCCCAGTGGAGATAAACAAGGCTCCTTACGAAATGCTTCTGCGCGTGCCGGGGATAGGGGTGAAGTCCGCGCAAAAAATAATCACGGCAAGGCGGCAGACAAAGTTGGACTATCCCGACCTGCGCAAACTTGGCGTTGTTTTAAAGCGGGCGAACTACTTCATACTCTGTTCGGGAAAGCGAGCCGAGGGACTTATCGTTACCGAGACGGGGATAATGCGGCAGCTTATGTCCGCAAGCACGGTCAAGGATCTGGAGCAAAAGGGCGGCTTTGAGCAGCTTTCATTTTTCGCGCAGGAAAACAACGCGGATAAATTTCCTGCCCTGCCGAGCCTGCCGAGTGTGGAGGATACTGTAAAATGTTTAACGGGCGAGATGTAGTGTACTGCTACGACGGCAGCTTTGACGGGCTTCTCTGCTGTGTTTTCGAGAGTTTTGTCCGCCGGGAAATCCCCGTGGGGGTGACGGCGGGGGCGCAGGAACAGCTTACTTTGACGGAGGTACTGGACGTCCCAACAGACCCCCAAAAAGCGGCGCGGGTTGCGGCGGCGATACCGAAAAAAATATCTCCCCGCACGGAGGAGCTTGTGAAGATAGCGTTCCTGACCTTCGGAGAGGACAAGGATCTGCTGATACTGAAATATCTGCAAAAGGGCTTTTCGGTCGGCGGCAGGATAGAAGATATGCTTGCGGACGATACTGTCAACGCGCTTTACAGGGCGATACAGCACTGCACAACCGAAGCTCAGCGAATGAAGCAGTTTATACGCTTTTCCGATTTTGACGGATACCTTGCCGCGGTGATTGAGCCGAAAAACAAGGTCATTCCGCTTATCGCCGACCACTTCACCGACCGATACCGAAACGAGAATTTTCTCATCTACGACGAGACCCACAGAATGGCGCTGGTGTACCATTCCCACAGGGCGGAGATCGCCGAGAATATTTACTTTGAAATGCCCGCCGCAAGCGCGGAGGAGGAGCGTTACCGGGAGCTGTGGAAAAGTTTTTATGATGCTATCGCGATCAAGGAGCGGTACAATCCCCGCTGCCGCATGAACATGATGCCAAAGCGTTACTGGAAGCACATGACCGAGTTTTCGGAGAACGAGTTTGCGAAAAAGGAAAGCAGGACGGAGACTATTGGTGTCAAGCCGTCCCTGCCGCGGAACTGAAAAGCGGAGCGCCCCCGCAAAAAGGCTGAGCCTTTACCCTTGCCGCCGTCTATAGTGATGGCGGCAAGTTGTGTTTCCGAGACGGTAAAAACCTCTGTATCAACACTGCACAGAACGCTCCGCTTTTTATGTTTGACATATTTGTTATTTTTCCTCCGCACGATCGGCAATTATAATGCTGTCGAAAACCTCTCCGAAATCGGTGTTGTTTTCCGCATATGTATCAAGTGTTCGGTCGGCATACAGCGCCTTTGCAATATTCACCGCACAGGGACAATCGGCTGCAAAGCATTTAACTACTGAATTAACTGCGCCGCCGTTCTTGCTTAATTCAAAATAGGTCTGCATTGTAAGCTGGACAAGTTGCAAATCTCCGAGCTCAAAAACTGTCTCGATATTTTTAGATTTGACATAGCTGTCGTCCTCGCAATAATGAACTGCTCCGCAGTAACCGTCCTTTGCCGCTATGCGTAATTTTCTGAAATTGCTCATTACAATTGTTCCCATACACATTGGACAAGGCTCCATGCAGGCATACAGAGTATAGCTCTTTAAATCAGGATATTTGTGTGTATCAAGCTGCAATAAGCAATCGGTTTCTGCGTGCGCGATCTTGCTGTTTCCGTTTGTAATTTCATTTATTCTGTTTCTGCCTGTGCAGATTATTTCCCCGTTTTCATCGCATATAACAGCGCCGATGGGAATAGAACCGTTTTTAAACGATTCCCACCCTGCCGAAAAAGCGGTCTGCCAAGCTTTTGATAGGTCGTTCCACATAATTGCTTCCTCCTTAACCTATAGGCTAACTTACCGGAACACTTCGCTTTTTAAGTTTCCGCCGCACGACCGGCAATTATAAAGCTGTCGAAAAGTTCGTTGTAGCGGATATTTCCCTTTTCGGGAATAAGCGCGTACCCCGCACGCATTGAAACGGGGAAAACGGTATCGCC
>JAIEDQ010000117.1 GCA_029067895.1 Oscillospiraceae bacterium
ACTCCGGGTTTCAGGGTCCTTGTATGGTCTTCATTCGTTTCCTGTTGTTCAATTTTCAAGATTCCGGTCTCCATATTCTGGAGAAGTTCCGCATTTCGTGGAACTTTTAAAGTATATCACATAATTTTGATGTTGTCAAGAGGTTTTTGAAATTTTCTTTCAAAAATTTTTTTAATCTTTCCAATCACCTAAATTAGCGACTTAAATATATTACCACAACCGAAAAAATTTGTCAAGCATTTTTTCAAAATTTCTCAGAAAAATTTTTCGCGGGACGTTTAAATCCCGCGAAAACTTTATAATAAACGCATTTGCGGCGTTCCGAATGTTCGGTTCGGAGAGTTTCGGCGTCATGGGGAAGTCCGCCGAAACAGCCGCATATACGGTTTACACTAATAATTTTCCCGAGTCCGAAAAAATTATTACCGAAAAAATTTTCCTTAAATTTTGAAATAATTCATCGGATCCACGTGCTGACCATTCTCGCGGACTTCAAAATGCAGCGTGTCGCCGTAAGTAAAGCCCGTATGTCCCGAATAGCCTATCAGGTCGCCCGCCTTGACCTCATCGCCCTTGCTGACAAGAGCCTCGTCCAGATGGGCGTAAAGAGTAGCCAGATCGCCGCCGTGGTCGATAATTACCGTAATGCCGTAACCGTTATTCTGGTCTTCGCTTACGAGCACCTTGCCGTCTGCCGCGGCGTAGACCTCCGTACCCTTTGCCGCCATATAGTCAATGCCCTTGTTGAATACGCTGTTTTCGTTATCCTTTCCGTACAGCGACGATATTTTCACTTCCTGCGGACAGGGCTTTACCAGAACCGAAGCGCTTTCCGGGCTTTCCGCAGGATACACATGATTGTCATAACACCGCGTGCCATTGGTAACGACAGGCACTATAGGCGCAACGGATATCCGCTTCGCGTTTCTGCCCGCGCTCTCAATATCATAATCGCGCAGGGTTATATTGTAAATATTGGCATTTTCCGTCCAGCCGAACATTCCTATCCTTGTGGCGTTCGGGTCGGTAATGGTCAGACCGATTATCTCAAAGCCGTTGCCGTTGTAGCTGCCTGTAAACGGAGCTTCCTTTGTGCCTATCGGCATCCACTCTTTGTCCGAAAGCTGAATGGTTGATTTCTGCAAAAAGTTTTTGTCCATACCGTACTCGCCCGCCGCAATTGCCCGAAGCTGTTCCTCGGTGGAAATAAGATAGTACGTCTCACTGCCGACCTTAATAGTCTCCTGCTCATTTTCGTACACCGGATTTCCGTCCTCATAATATATGCCTTGAATACCGAGCAGCGCGTGCCAACCATCGCCGTCATAATCCTTGCCTATCTCTTCAAGCGCACGCCGATAGCCGTCCTCGCTGAAGGAATAATAGTTCCGCGGGTCTTCGTATATGCCGTCCTTTCGTATCTCAAACAGAAGCGCGTCACCCTCGGTATAGCCGCTGTTGCCCGAGTACGCTATAACGTCGCCTTTCTTTACCTTATCGCCCACCTTGACCGCAAACTCGTCAAGGTGCGCGTAAAACGTGCTCATTTCGTCGTCGTGGGAAATCTCCATGCAGAGACCGTAGCCAATGTTAAAATCCTTTTTCGCCGACTCTACGGTGCCGTCCTCCGCAGCAAGAACCGCCGTACCCTTTGGGACAGCAAACAGAACGTGCTGCTCGTTTGCGCCGTATTCGCCTATATCGGCTGCCGAGAGAGGAAACTGCGAAAACGGATAGGAGAATTTTTCAGCATTTGCCGCTTCCTCCATCTGCCGCCGACGCTCGGCTTCTTCTTTTTTCTGACGTTCTTCTTCCTCCTGAAGCCTGCGTAGTTCTTCCTGCAAACGGAGCTCCTGTTCGGAAAGCTTGCTGTCGGTATTGTTCTGCTTCTGCCTCAGCTGCTCTCCGTCCGCCATATCGCTTATCTGCTCAAACGCGCTGAAAGATGTTCCGTGGAACTCTTTGCCGTCGCCTGCCTCGTACCAAGGCGTCTTTTCATACAGGTCGACAGTCTCAAGCAGCCGCACGTTATCCGCGTTGTCTCCGAGAAATCTTGCATCGCTGGACGTATAGGTATAAGCCCCGTTGCTCACGCCCGCTATGCAATACAGAGAGCTTATCGGGCAGTCAATGTCCCTGTACGCTTCGGTAACAGACATACTTGCCTGAACAGCATATCCCGTATAGCCGTCCCCCGCTGTTCTGCCCAGCGTGTCGCGCTTGACTACCTTGTCGCCCGCTTTCAGTTCGACTTCTTTCATATCGCCGTATGTCACCGCGCCGTACTCGGTATCGAGAACAACGCAGGTATTGTCAGCCCAAAGCACCTCGCCGTCCACAGGAGAAATGACCTTTCTGTCGCCGCAGTGTATGCGGAACGTTGCCGTTATAACGCCGTCATCGTCAATGATAAAATTCTCCGCGCCCATGCCGGAAATGCCGCCCGTCCTGTCTATCGGTATCAGCCAGGCGTTTTTAGAATTGTATATGTCAGCTTCGAGACTATATATCACAACGAGCGGCTCTCTTGCCGAAAGCATGATACTCCTGCCAAAAATACCGGGTTGCTCGTTATAGCTATAGACAAAAGCATCGTCTGCTTCTGTATTTTCCTCATTGCCGCCGACATTTTCACCGTCTGCGCCATTGCTTTTGTTATCGCCAGCCTCGGACACATTTGCCGAAGTGCTGTCCGCAGACGTATCCTCATGTCCGCCGTCTACAGCGTCGGTACCCGCCATGGTGCAGGACGCAAGCATTACCATTGCCGCCGCTATGGCAGCAAGCTTGCCCTGCTTTTTATAGTTAAGCACATTTTTCACCCTTTCCTTTATTCCCGTTTCTCCGAATCCGACCACAGCCGCGCCTCCGAAGCCTTTCACGGAAACCCTCAGCAGAGCCTCCGCGTAAAGTATCCTGCCGCTCTCACCGCATTCTTTCAGCACCGCCTCGTCGCAGGACATCTCCATATCCCTCGTCATCAGGGCAAACGCCGCCCATATAAGCGGGTTGAACCAGTGCAGGGAAAGTCCCGCAAAAGCCAGAAGCTTGAACAGATAGTCCCTCCTGCGGATATGTACCCTTTCGTGCATGACTATAAGTCTGCGCTCGTCCTCGGGTATGCCGCAGGGGATATAAATTTTCGGACGCAGAAGTCCCGCCGCAAACGCAGTGGATATCCTGTCGCTTTCGTAAATGCCCTTTTCCGTTCTGACCGCGGTTTTCACCCGCGCCGCAAGCCGAGCCGCCGAAACGATGCCATAGAGAGCCATAGCCCCCACGCCGCAGAGCCATACTATAATAAATATTGTACGGCTGTCCGTGCCGTTTTTGATGTCCGCAACTTCCGGCTGTTCGATTTGCCCGGGCTGTTTTTCGTCAACATTTTGTATATCTTGGTTATTATATACGTTTTGTATATTATTTGAGGCAGGCTCATAGCTGTCCCACCAAACGTTTTCGGTGTTTACGATATACTCCTCTGAAACTGGCGACTGAAAGGTCTCCGACGGTGCGTAGGGAACATAGCCGCCGTCCGTTACAGGTGCGGGTTCGGAAACCGAAACGTCGGAAGAGTTTGCAGTCACGTCAGCCTCCGCGGTCTCGGAAGTCAAAGCAGTTCCCGTAAAATTCAGAGCATTGAAAATGCTTACAGAGCTTTCCGCCGCAAACGGACAAAGACACCGAAAGAAAACCACGATCCACATTATGTAAGACCACCGCTTAGGCGCTTTTTTCAGTATAAGCCGTGCCGCCGCGACCACCAGAACGGCAATTCCCGCGGCAAAGCTTGCGCCTGAAAGCAAACCGAAAAGATCAAAATTTTCTGCCATAAGCTCACTGTCCTTTCGCCTTGTCGATCATTCTTTTCAGCTCCTCCGCTTCCTCGTCGGAGATCCTTTTGCCGTCCAGAAAAGCGGCGATAAACGCAGGAAGCGAACCGCCGAAATATTTCTCCGCAACCGCTTCGCCCTCGTACTTCGCCACCTGCTCCCGCTTGATGACCGCGGACACAGTCGCATTCTCGTTTTTCACGAAGCCTCTTTCCGAAAGCTTGCGTATCATATTATAGGTGGTGGATTTTTTCCAGCCCAGACGTTCAAGGCAGATAAGCGAAAGCTCCGTGGAGTTCACGGGCTCCTTATCCCATACAATGTCAAGAAAGCGGTACTCCGCGTCGAAAAGCTTATATTCTTCCATTTCCATACTATGCAGTCCTTTCCTCGGAGGTTTGCTCCGATAAACCTCGGTTTACTGTAAGTTTATCACAACAAACCTCTGATGTCAATAAAAATACCGCACAAAATTTGCGCGGTATTTTTGGTTTGTTTTGACAAACCTGTCAATTTGGCAGATCAGAATAGTATGAGTTACTTTTCGAGCCTTACCGAAACGATTTTATGACATTCTTTCTGCGAATTGGTGTGGTAACTTTATTCTATCAGATTTTTGTCTTTCTCTCAATCTTTTGTTCAACTTCTATTGTAGCACTGCAAATAATTATGTAAATCATTTTTAGTCTACTTGACAAATTATTTTATGTATGGTATAATTATAAAACAGTGTTACTGTGCCGCTGTGGTGAAATAGGCAGACACGAGGGACTTAAAATCCCTTGGTAGAAATACCGTACCGGTTCAAGTCCGGTTAGCGGCACCA
>JAIEDQ010000118.1 GCA_029067895.1 Oscillospiraceae bacterium
TGATGGGACTTATCGGTATGGGCAACAACCCCATGGTTGGCGCTACCGTTGCTTGCGCTGTTGCGGTTGAGGAAGCTATGAAAAAGTAATACGCGATTCAACCGGCTAACCTAACAATTAAGCAATTAACAAAATTGCCAAACGTCCGCCGTTTGTCCGCCGAAATTTATCGGTGTACAAACAGCGGACAATTTTTATTTATCAGCATATTATTTATATTTTCACAAAATTCCGCTCCTTTCATAAAATATAGTGAAAGGGGCGTTTTTTATGCTTGAAATCAGACTTCTTGCGCTTTTTGCGGTATGTCTTGCGGCAGTCCTGATAAACGGATTTGTAATAGTAAAATTTTATTCGGACGGAAACAGGGAGAACGTTCCTGTGATAATAGTACCGCTTACGCCTAATATGGATACACCCGAATTTATCGTGAGAAACTGCATTTATCGGATAGCGGAAAGGTGTCCCGAAACGATAGCGGCTGCGGTTGATTTCGGCGCGGACAGCGAAACGCTGCGCATTTTCGAGAAGCTTATGGAGCGTTCGTGCAGATACGAAATAATTGGTTCGGAGGAATGTCCTGAAAAAATTTTCGGTATCCTGGAAAATATGTTATGACCGCAGTGAAATTAAGGCGACAGGCGGCGAAGTAGGATAGCGAGCTTTCCAACAAATTCCTTGACAAGACAGGTCGGATATGATACTATATTTTATATGGACAATACGGCTCAGCTCAGCCGTACAAATAAAAATGACCTTTTTAAAGGAGAGGATCGCTTGAAAACTCTTGACTGGAACAAATATCTTGACACCGCTGCGGAGACCGCCGCAGAGGGTATCGTTATGCTGAAAAACGACAACGCCGCTCTGCCTGTCGCCAAGGACGAGGAGATCGCCGTTTTCGGCAGGATACAGCTTGATTACTACAAAAGCGGCACAGGTTCGGGGGGAATGGTAAACGTCCACAAGGTCACGGGCATTGTGGACGGTCTGCTTGAATGCGGCGCGAAGATCAATACCGAGCTGCTGGAATTTTACAAAAATCAGGCTGAGGAACAGCCTTTTGATTTGGGCGACGGCTGGGGTGACGAGCCTTGGTGTCAGCAGGAATTTGCTCTTACAGACGAGATCGTCGCAAAGGCGGCGGAGACCTCCGCGGCGGCGGTTGTTGTGATCGGCAGGACTGCGGGCGAGGAGCACGACAACAAAGCCGAGGACGGCTCCTACTATCTGACGGACGGCGAAAGAGATATGCTGAAAAAAGTCCGCAGCGGCTTTAAGAGAATGATCGTCCTGCTTAACGTGGGAAATATTATGGACATGGGCTTTGTGGACGAGTTTTCTCCCGACGCTGTTCTGTACCTCTGGCAGGGCGGTATGACGGGCGGCACGGGAGCTGCAAAGGTCATCACGGGCGAGATATCACCCTGCGGAAAGCTTCCCGACACCATTGCTTACGATATCGCCGATTATCCCTCTCACAAGTATTTCGGCAACACTGAGAGGAATTTCTATACCGAGGATATTTTCGTGGGATACCGCTGGTTTGAGACGTTTGCTCCAAACCGCGTGCGCTATCCTTTCGGCTTCGGACTTTCCTATACTAAGTTCGATATTTCCTGCTCCGCTGAGAAAAAAGGTGACGAATTTGTTATTTCCGCCGAGGTAAAAAATATCGGAGACCGCAGCGGCAAGGAGGTCGTTCAAGTATACTGCCAAGCCCCGCAGGGCAAGCTGGGGAAACCCTCCCGTGTACTTTGCGGATACGAAAAGACCGACTGTCTCGCTCCCTCGGAAAGTCAGAAGCTTGTTATTTCGGTGAAGCTTTCCGATATCGCCTCCTACGACGATTCGGGCGTGACGGGAAGCCGCTTCGCTTGGGTAATAGAGCAGGGTGACTACTGCTTCTACGCGGGTACTGATGTGAGAAGCGCGGAAAAGATCTTCACATGGACAGCAGAGAAAAATATCGTTGTGGAGCAGCTCAGACAGGCTCTTGCTCCCGTTCAGCCGTTTGAGAGGATAAGGGCGGAGCTTTCGGGCGGCGAACTGAAGCCGTCTATGGAAGCCGTTCCGCTTTCCGAGGTGGACGAAAGCAAGCGCAGAGCGGAAAATCTCCCTGCGGAAATTCCTTTCGGCGGTGACAAGGGCATTAAGCTTGAAGCTGTTGCCAATGGCGAAAAGACCCTGACGGAGTTCATTTCACAGCTTACAGACGACGATCTGAACTGCATTATACGCGGGGAGGGTATGTGTTCGCCGAGAGTTACGGCGGGTACTGCGGCGGCGTTCGGCGGCGTATCGAAGCGTCTGGAGGAACTGGGCGTACCCTGCGGCTGCTGTTCGGACGGTCCGTCGGGTATGCGGCTTGACTGCGGCACAAAGGCGTTCAGTCTGCCGAACGGCACGCTTATTGCGGCAACCTTCAACAAAAAGCTTATCACTGAGCTGTTCGGATATCTGGGCATGGAGATGTCCGCAAACGGCGTGGACTGTCTGCTGGGTCCCGGAATGAACATTCACCGTCACCCGCTCAACGGACGGAATTTTGAGTATTTCTCCGAGGATCCGTACCTTACCGGTACTATCGCCGCCGCGGAGCTTATCGGTATGCACCGCCATGGTGTAACGGGTACGGTAAAGCATTTCTGCGGAAACAATCAGGAGACCAACAGGCATTTTCTGGATACCGCAGTATCGGAAAGAGCGCTGCGGGAGATTTACCTGAAAGGCTTTGAGATCGCCGTAAAGCAGGGCGGGGCAAAGTCCATAATGACTACATACGGCAAGGTCAACGACCTGTGGACAGCGGGCAATTTTGACCTTAACACGGAGATACTGCGCAATCAGTGGGGCTATACAGGCTTCACAATGACCGACTGGTGGGCGAATATCAACGACCGCGGAGAAGCTCCCGACAAGGATAATTTTGCCGCAATGGCGCGGGCGCAGAACGACGTCTACATGGTTTGCTCCAGCGGTGAGAACCACAAAGACAACGTTATCAGCGCGCTTGAAAAAGGCGTTCTTACCCGCGGAGAGCTTCAGCGGAACGCGGAAAATATCCTGCGTTTCCTTATTGACACAAACGCTATGCGGCGGCTGACGGATTCCGCGGAAAAGGTTGAGGTCGTAAACAAACCGAAGAGCGATATCGACGAGATCATCAAGAACGCGCCCTGCTACGATCTGGACAAAAAGCTTACCATTGATCTGTCTGGTGTAAACACCGCGAGAAATTCCGACTATCAGTTCGTGCTTAATCTGAAAGGAACGGGTATGTACAGGATAACCTTTACGGCAAGCTCCGAAAAGAGCGAGCTTGCGCAGCTTCCCGTTACGTTTTTCTCGGGCGCTATCAGGACGTTCACATGGAACGGCACGGGCGGAAAGCCTGTCTCCCGCTCAATGGATATTCCCCTGTTCTCGCTGAACAACACCATTAGGCTTCATTTCAGCGTTGGCGGACTTGATCTTATCAGCGCAGACTTTGAGTTTATATGCGCATTCTGATACATCTTTAAAAAATAAAAACGGGAACCGATCTTGCCGAACGGTTCCCGTTTTTTTAATATTAATTCTGAAAACTGAACTGCTCCTCGGTGACGGGGGTATAGCATACAATGCTGCTGCCGTCAAGGTTTTCCCTGTGCATATCTACCGCCGTAATTTGGTGATTGTTGTAGGTGGTGTAGTAGTATATCCCCTTGTCCGCGTTGCAGCAGGAGGTATAGAGCGTGATCTCGAATTTCCCCTCCCCTACGTCGCAGCAGCCTCTCTGCTGATCCACCGAGCCGAGGATATGGAAAAACTGGCTGACGCTTTCCGCTTCGGAATCCCCCGAAACAGAGTTCATTTTCACGAACGCCACACGTACAAATCTCGACTGTGAGGACAGGTCTCCCGGCAGACCAAGCGCACCCATACCGCGGCTGTAGG
>JAIEDQ010000119.1 GCA_029067895.1 Oscillospiraceae bacterium
TTCATATGTGTATAAGAGAAAGTATTTAAGGAGGATAATATCCATGGCTAATACCAAGAAAAATCTCCCGGAAGAAAAAAACGGCGCTGCTAAAAAAAATGCTGACGTTAAAACAGAAGCAAATGTAACCGATACTTCAGCAAAGATTGAAAGCGCTCCCGCAGCCAAAACCGAGCCTGCCGCAAAGACCGAAAAGGCTGCCGAGGCAAAAAAAGAAGCTCCCAAGACCGAGAAAAAGCGCGGAAGAAAACCCGCTGCTGCAAAGGCTGAAGCTGCTCCCGCAAAGACAGCAAAAACAACAAGCAAACGCGGTACAAAGAAAACCGATGAAAAGGCTCCCGCAAAGAGAGGCAGGAAAAAGGCTCTCACATATAATATGGTTGTTGACGCCGCAAAGAAAAAGGTCGCTTCCGCTGATATTTCCAGAATTAAATATCCTATTGCCGTAAATATCGAGCTTAAGGATTCCGCTCAGGGAATTTTCTACATCGTTGTTTCCGACGGAAAAATTATGGTTGAACCGTACAAGTATGATGATTACGACGTTTATATCGAGGCAAATGCAGCTGAGTTTATGAACGTACTGAACGGTACAAAGAATATTTACGACGCGCTTGCAGACGGCTCTGTTACGTTCGGCAACTGCAATCTGAAGAAAACAATTCTTTTCATTAACGCTGTACTTTAATTTTACGAATAAAAAATCCGCATAGATTTTAATTTCTATGCGGATTTTTTATTTATTTTAAAGAATAATATTTCCGAAAATGAATTAATAAAAATCTTTCGGAAGCTGCAAAATACAGAAATTATAAAATTAATGCTCAAATTTTACATTAATCTGTTGCGATAAAGTCGTCATATGCAATATGTTCAAAATCGGTCAGGCTTACGGGCTTGGAATAAAAATATCCCTGCGCAACATCGCAGCCGCAGTTATGCAGAAATTCCGCCTGCTCCTTTGTTTCCACGCCCTCGGCTACCATATCCAGACCGATGTCCTTGGACATGGAAATAGTGTGAGAAATAATCTTCTTTCCCCTGTCCGAAAGCATGAACTCGCTGAAGAAATCTCTGTCTATCTTAATAACGTCAAATGGTGTATTTTTCAGCATATTGAGAGAGGAATATCCAGATCCGAAATCGTCCATAAGAAGCATATAGCCTCTTTCCTTTAGCTTTTTGATAACGTCGCCGTCCCCTGCGTTTTCCACGGACTCTGTGATTTCGGTCTCTATCATGTTTTTGGGGATATCGTACTTCTCCACCAGAGCGTCAAGGTCGTCTATAAATTTTTCGTCCGTCAGGTGTACCCTTGAAATGTTTACGGAAATTGGCACCGGCTGCACTCCGCTGTCGATCCAGCCGCGTATCGCCTTGCACGCCTGCTCCCAGATGTACCTGTCAAGCTTTGTGATAAACCCGTTCTTTTCAAATACCGCGATAAATTCCGCAGGCGGCAGCATTCCCTTTTCGGGGTGTATCCACCTTACCAGAGCCTCCGCGCCCACAACGCCCGCCGTACTGATGCTGTATTTCGGCTGAAGATACATTACGAATTCACCGTGTTCAAGGGCGTAGTCCATTCTGTCCTCAATAAATTTTTTGGAAACAAGGCTACTCTCCTGATTTTCAGAGTAGTAGCACACGTTTTTGAGGGCATTCCCCTTTATGCTTTGCCTTGCCATAGCGGTTCTGTCCCCCAGCTTGCGCATGGGTACGCTTCGGTCGGTAACGATATTCACTCCGAAAACAAGCTTATAGGAAATGTCCCCGAAGCTGCCGAGCCGTTCCTCGATACGCGATATGAGCCGCTCGATCTCCTCCGGCTTGTCGTAGGACATTGCGATCATGAAAACGTCCGCAGACAGGCGCGTATAGACCTGTTTGTCGGTACAGATCGTATCAAGACCGTTCTTGATATAGTTCAGTATTTCGGTGCCCTTTTCCTCGCCGTACTTAACATTGATAAGCTTGAATTTCTCGATATCAAACTGAACGATAGCCGCATTTCGGCTCGTATCCTCAATAATGCGCTTCGCCTGACCGTTAAACACCTGCGGGTGCTTGTCGTTGGTAAAGCTGTCTGTAATTACTTTATTGAGTATCTCGGCGTTGTTCATCATTCTGAGATGACCGATAATGCATTTTGCTGTCAGATCGTCACCGCGGTCAATAACAACCGTCAGGTTTATCCATTTGTAGTCGGTATCCGAGGGATCGTCCGAAACTATTCCGCGGAACGGAACTGTAAAGTGATCCTCCTGGATAGGTATTCTGCATGAATTGAGCAGATCGCGGCAGAATGCGCCGAGGACAACGCTGTCCGCCTCATGGATGCGCTTGCTTCCCGCAAGCTGTTCAAACGGATTTACACTTCCGTCGATGATGCAGGAGAAGATACCCTCCGACATAACGTCAAAGCTGCCGTCAGAAAAATCCACAACAAAAACGCACATCTCATGTGTACTCGTCATAAAATCATTCAAAGCCTCAAAAATTCTTTTTCCCATAAGTACCATTCCTTTCCGGCAGTACGTCATAAATGCCGCAGGAAGCACGCTGCTCAGTCGGTCTCAGCGTGTTCAAGAGACTTATTCAAAGCCGTAGTATATGCGGGAACGTTAATTATTTTGAATCCTTTTTTGGTCATATAGCCGTTCACAACCTGTCTGCCGCTGCAAAAATCGGCGGCGAGGTTTTCCGAAAACTCAAATTTTTCACCGCAGTTGCTTACCGCCAAAAGTATAGGACTCCCCTCCTCTGAGACGTATCTGTCCAATATGTAAAAAACGGCGGAAAGCTTTCTTTCCTCGCAGCTTATCTTTGCGATTACCCTTTTGCTGTCGGTAATTTTAACAACGGTATTTTCAAGCTTAGCATTTGATATCCGGCGATCCACAATCTTCTGGATCATTTCCTCGTTTAAATATTCGTGAATTTTTCCGTCTGTTTTATTGTAGGTAATAAAAAGTATCCTGCCGTCCTTGTCACAGGAGCGGCAAATCAAGTACTCACGGCATTCGGGCATAAAAATCCCCCTAAATATTTATTACAGTAATTATATCATTAAAGAACGAATTTGTCAAATATTTTGTGAAGTATTGCAAATCATTTGTACATTTTCACGAAAAACGCAATCTTTTTTGCACAAAAAGAACGCTTAGAGTACACTATACCGGAAGCGTTCAAAATATTTTAATATTTATAGTTCAGCTTTAGTATTGTCTAAAATAGCTCATTTTTTCGCGTATTAGAACGTTTTATCGGGTAAAAATGAATAAATATGTTTTTTTTGAAAAAAACTATTGACAAGGGAAAAATTATGTTGTATAATATATAAGTCGCTGAAACAGCGAACAATAACGGCGAGATAGCTCAGTTGGCTAGAGCAACCGGTTCATACCCGGTAGGTCATGAGTTCAAGTCTCATTCTCGCTACCAAACGGGCTGCTGAAATATCGGCGGCTTAGTTTTGGCCCGTTGGTCAAGAGGTTAAGACGACGCCCTTTCACGGCGTAATCATGGGTTCAATTCCCGTACGGGTCACCATTATGTTTACCCGCAAATGCCTAAACTACGGCGTTTGCGGGATTTTTATTTTTGTAAAAATACGGTTTGTCCGCTATCTGTCCGCTGTTTTGAAAATCTTGTCCGCAAGGCTTCATATGCCTTGCTTTTTTTGTAAGAACCCGAACGCTCCGTCCATTGCTTCGGAAACTCTCGCCTGCGCCGTTTGGAACATATGAGAATATACGTTCAAAGTTGTTCCGCTGTTGCAATGTCCTAAAGCACCTGAAACGGTTGTAACGTCAAGTCCCGCCGAGATAAGCGAAGAAGCCGCAAAGTGTCGGAATGAATGTAACCCATAAAATGGCAGGTCGTTTTTCTCACAAAACTCTTTCAGCCAGCCATAGGGTGTTTGGTTGTTCATTTCCTCGCCATTCCATTTGGTGAATAGCCTGTCCGTTTCAACCCACTTATTGCCGAGCCGCAACGCCTCATTGTCTTGCTCGGTTTTAAGTTCACGGAGAATATCCATAATATAAGGCGAGATTTTTAATGTTCTCTGTGACCGCTTTGTCTTAGTGGTATCAGTATATGTACCTCTTTCGGCGGTGTAATTGGAAGTTCTGCGGACACTAATAATATTGTGTTCAAAATCAATGTCTTTCCATTCCAAACCCAACATCTCACTACGACGGAACCCGCTGTACGCTATAAGATAGAAAAAAGCTCTATACTTGATTGGCTCGTCTGCAATTTTTGTCAGCAGTAGTTCCATTTCTTCCTGCGAATAGATTTGTTTTTCTTTGATTTCACCTTTGGGGATACTAACCTTTGAGCAAGGATTGTCGGAAACTAAGTCCATTTTTACAGCGTACGAAAAAACATCAGATATAAAACTAAGATTATGCCTGATTGTTTTCGGTGCAAGCGGTGCGCCCGTCTTTTCATTTGCTCCCTCTTTAGCAAGAGAATTTACAAACGCCTGTAACTGCCGACCTGTTATCTTGTCAATTCTCAAATGCCCGATCGCAGGATAAACTCTTTTAGTAAGCTGCCGCATACGTTCATATGTGGTACTTCTCAAATTCAAGTGCGCATATTCCTCAAACCATTCCTCGGCAAGTTCTTCAAACTTTATTGCGGAAGTTCTGAACCCTCGCATACAAGATTCCTCAAACATAACTGCAACACGGTTAAGTTCCTTTTGTATCTGCCGTTCAGTCATACCCTCGTCGGGCTTCCAAGTCATAGCTTGCTCTTTGTGATTGCCTTTTGTATCATAACCGCAGGACACCCTAATTTGATAAGAGTTCCCACGCTTTCTAATGGTTGCCATAAAAATATCTCTCCTTTTGATATTGTAGATTTTATGACATACCCCTGCATCATATATTTTAGCACATTACTACTTTAATGTCAAGTCTTTTTACAGGGGTATGCAAAATATTTTTATGCAGACATATTTAAATAATCCAATAAATCAGTTTTGTTAATCAGAATCTTACCACGCTTGCCTTGTCCCGCCCGTACATACGGAATTTTATCCTGCATTACAAGCTGACGAACGGTATGCTCGGAAAGTCCCTTTACTAACTCTGCGCATTCCTTAACAGTCAGCATTTCCACCTTTTTGTCTGTTTGGGGAATATCTGAT
>JAIEDQ010000012.1 GCA_029067895.1 Oscillospiraceae bacterium
GTTTAACGGCTGCTCAACAATTTCGCCGTCTTTATTGACGGAATACAGGGTCTTTAAATTGCTTCCGTCAATATCGCAGATGCAAATATTCCACATATCGCTGAGGTAGACCACTTTTTCGCCGTTTGTGTCAAAGCTGCTGCCCTTTTTGTGCTTGTAGCGGGCGATCTGGTTAAGCTCCTTGTCAAGCTTGACGATAATGTTTCCCTTTTCCTTCGGTCTCCACCATGAGCCGACCTCTTCCCTGTACATAAGGTAAAGCTGATCTCCGCACTGCTTAAGCTTTACATCTGCGGCGGTGATCTTTTCGCCGTTGTCGTTTACGTAGCTGTCAACGCTGAAAGAGTTTTTGATGCCGCCGTTTTCGTCAAGCGTGTAAATCATCAGGCGGGGATTTGCCTTGTCATAGGCGTAGTAGTAAACCGTTCCGTCGTTGTCCGAGTACATGACAATTCCGTTATACGGGGTCTCAACAATTTTCCCCTCGGCAAATTCAAGCTTTGCCGCGCTTTCCGCCTCCGTCTGAACAGCGGGGACGTCCTCCTTAGCGGCATAAGCCATTGGTACGCAGGAAAATGCCATAGCCAGCGCGGCAGAAGCCGCGGCGATAGCTTTGATAGATTTTTTCATATTGTTAACTCCTTTTCTGTTGTTATTTTTAAGCAAAATTTATTTTTCATGTCATTTCTCATTGTGATTTTTTGGGGGCTTCTTTAAAGGTTTTGTCTGTGATAAATACCGTTTGCCTGTAGGTGTAGCTGAACGTGTTGTCACCGTCGAAAACAAAGGGTTCGAGGATAGGCTCGCTTATTGGGTGAAGCTCCTCCCGGTAGGCGATAACGATATAGTCGCCCTCGATGGGACTTTGACTGCGCCAGAAAGCCTCGCCTTTCTCGTTGGTTCGGGTAAGAACATATCCGCCGTATTCGTCGGTGTAGCCCTCCGCCATTTTTCCGTCGGCAGGCTGCAATATGACCGTGTAGTCTGGCAGGGGATTGCCGTCCGCGTTTTGCAGAGTTATCCCGACCTTTGAGTATTGATAGACGCTGTTATAGACCGAGTTTTCTTTACCTTCTTTCAGAACTATTTCCGTGGTATTTTCATCAACAGTTATAGGAGTGGTTGCTGTTCCGGAGTTGTCGGAATAATAAAAATATTCCATATGTCCGCCGTGCGGTTGAACGTAAGTGTCTATAACGAGTTCAGCATTAGGAAGCGCGTTTGATGTAATGAAAACATAATCTCCGTAAGGGATAAGCACCTCCGTCGATCTTTCGTAGGTAATAGGAATAGTTCCTGACCTGTCCATATTTTCTTTATCGGCGAAGTACCTGTTCAGCGGCGAATCCGAATTTTCATTATAAATTATCGGCAGATAGTCCACCCGCAGATTTTTAATGAAAGTGCCGTCGTTCCAGTCCACCACCTTGA
>JAIEDQ010000120.1 GCA_029067895.1 Oscillospiraceae bacterium
TCGGGATTTACGATAAGGTCAACATAACGCTGACGGTAGCGCATATCCTGATCCTTTAAGCCGTGCCACTTTTCGGGCAGGGGCAGCAGGGACTTGGACAGCAGCTCTATCTTCTGGGCGTGTACCGATATCTCGCCCTTGCGTGTACGGAAAACAAAACCCTCAACGCCTACGATATCGCCGATATCCCATTTCTTGAACTCGGCAAATTCGTCCGCGCCGATGTCATTCATGCGGACGTAAACCTGCATACGGTCGCTGCTGTCGCGGACGTCGATAAAGTTCGCCTTGCCCATATCACGCCATGACATGATACGTCCCGCGATCTTAACATTGATTCGGGAAGCCTCCAGAGCGGCTTTGAGCTTTTCCTCGTCCTCGCCCGCTTCCGACTTGGCTTTTGCCTCGGACTCCTCATAAGCCTTTCTAAGCTCCGCGTTTAAGATCGTAACATTATACTTTGTGATCTCGAAGGGATCTTTCCCTGCCGCTTTAAGCTCGTCAAGCTTATCTATTCTTATCTTCTTCAGGACGTGTATATCCTGTTCGGTCTGTTCTTCTTCGGGAGCGATAACCTGATTTTCCTCGGACATTTTTTTCGATCCTTTCTTTTGAATACTCTTTAGATGATTATTTTCCTATACCAAGAATTTCCATCCTGATGATACCCACGGGAGCTTCCACCTCGATAATGTCCCCGACCTTTTTCTTCAGCGCGGCGATACCGATGGGAGCCTCCTCGGAGATTTTGTTATTTTCGGGATCGGCTTCAGTAGAGCCTACTATCTGGAGGGTCATTTCCTCGTCCAGTTCAAGGTCTTTAAGCGTGACAACAGAGCCAACGCCCACCTCGTCGTTGGACAGTTCGGATTCGTCCACGACAATAGCATTTGCAATGGTAAGCTCCATTTCCTGAATTTTGGCTTCAAGGATACCCTGTTCGTTTTTAGCCTCGTCGTACTCGGCGTTTTCGGAAAGGTCTCCGAACGCTCTTGCCTCTTTAAGCTTCTGTGCGACCTCGGCACGTCTTACGGTAATAAGATATTCCAGCTCCGACTCAAGCTTTTTGTAGCCCTCCGCGGACATTCTAACCTTTTTTACAGCCATTTGAATCCAATCCTTTCCGTGTAAAATGTTTATCCTAAAGTTCTATTATATAGTATATTTTTGTCAATGTCAATAGGGAAACGGCAAAATCTGAGGAAATCAAAAAGGTAAATTTTGATTTACAGACTTACTAAGATACACAACAGGCGGCGAAACCGCCGACTCAAGCTGGTCAAGCTGAGCCCAGCTGATGTCGATGGCTTCGCCGCCTAAAGGCTTGTTACATAGTGCGTAGTGCGCAAAATTCCCTACAGCTATTCTTCCTCGCTCTCGCCGCTTATGCTGTTTCCCGAATTTTCTATTTCCTCAATCTGCTCCAGAATCGCATAGACCGCACCGTCCAGACGTGACGTGGGACGCTCTATCCGCTCCAGCACTTCATTGTCCAGAACAATAACACGTCCGCTTTTTATCGCCGAAAGCCCCGACGTTTCCTCGGGAAGCTCATAAATGCTTATGGAATCGGGCAGGATTATCCACTGGGGATCGAGAGCCAGCAGCTCCTCCGCGGTCATGGAGATATCGTCTCCGCCTCCCGCGGCGTTTTCTCCGAAGCAGGAAAAGAAGTTTCCCGCAAAAGTGGAGTCCGAAGCCGCAGCAAGCTCGGGGGACATTATGTACACAAAGCTGTCCATAGAGCCTTTCGCGTCGTTTACAGCCTTTTTCAGCGGCTCGAGAGCGTCCTCGGCGGCAGCCGCGCAGTTCAGCTTTCCTCCGAAAACGGCAGCTATATCCTCATAGCAGCGGTACAGATCCTCAACCGATTCGGGAGGGGAGATTATCCATACCCGTGTTCCCGCTGCTTCAATGGCGGTGATGTCCTTTTTGGCAATGGGGCTTAACGAAATAAGCAGCTCGGGAGAGGCTTCGATAACAGCGTTCACGTCGGGATTTGCCGCAGAGCCGAGTACAGCCCTGTCGGAAACGCTTTCGGGATAAACGCAGTATTCACTTCTGCCCGTAAGCTTGTCCGCAAAGCCAAGCTCGCAGATTATCTCCGTTACCGCCGGAGAAAGCGACCCCACAGTCTGCGGAGCTTCCTCAAAGGTAAGCGCCCCCGCATTTACGGGATAAGGCTTTTCACTGACCGCCGTCGCCATAACGGGAGCGGGAACGTCCTCGTCTATCTCGGTGCAGCCGCACATCATCGCAAGCGACACAGCCGTTACCACCGCCGCAAGAACGGCCGCGCGGGAAAAACGGTTAATTTTTCTAAATCTATACAAAACAGATTCCTCCGTTAATGATCTCTTTAAAAGTATAGCACATTACGCGAAAAAACACAATAGCCCGAGAGCGATCGCAAAAAAATCCCGCGTAAGAAACCTGCGCCGTACAAACGGGGGGACGTTCATACGGCGCAGGCGGGGGGAAAGAAAATCCGGATAGGACTTGAATATCAAAGATTTTTGACAGCCTCGGCAAGAGCCTTTTCCGCCTCGGCTGCGTCCCATGCAAGGATAAAGTACGCGTAATCTCCCTCCGTGCCCACAATTGAAGCGTTGGCAAGATCAACGTCGTTTGGATAGAACGCGTCCTGCTCTATGGCTTTTTGTCTGCGGGCTTCAAGGTCGGAGACGGCGGCATCGGTGTCGCTTGTTTCGATAATGATAAGCTCTGTCATGGTCGCGCTCATAGGACACTGGAGAACTATCATGTTTCGGTAATTTTCATTTTTCGCGTCAAGCAGAAAAAAGTCGGACAGCATCTGCGGGTCGGTGACCTCCATAAGAGCGGGCCATTCGCCCACCGATGTTGCCGCGTCCGCAAGAGGCTGCAAGGGATTCGCGGAGTCGGTCACGCCCTCCACCGTACCGTTTTCAACCTCGGCTTCCGTTTCGGTATCGGCTTCTGTTTCGCTGACGTCCGCCGCTGCCGAGGTGGTCTCCGCAGAGGTAGAAGCATTACCCGCGCTTCCGCTGTCACCGCCGCAGGCGGCAAGCATTGCGCACATCACGACGGCTGCCGCTGCCGCGATAATTTTTTTCATATTTTGAGGCTTCATAGTATTATAAAATTCCTTTCGTTTATTATGGTATTCACCCATTTTGGAAAACGCGTCCCGACCACTGTCGTTCATAGTGTGCCGCGGTCTTGCAGTAAAATTCGGAGCAATCACATTTTGCCGCCGCAGCTGTCGGACAACATTATTATAGCATAATAAACAAAAAATTCAAGTCCTTTTTATAACTTTTAACCGCTGATTAACAATTTGTAATCACGCTGTAACACTTGCTCCGTACTCTGTTATTCTGCTTGTACAGTTTACTCAGCGGCGGTCTCGGATGCCGACGTTTCGCTTTCGGCAGGCTCTCCCGTCATGATACGGAAATTTTCAAATTCTCCGCTGATCTGCGACGCGGGTATCTCGATCTTCACAGGAGCAAGGGTGTTGGGGTCAAAGGTGATGGAATAATCTCCTCCCGCAAAGGTACCCGAAAAAACCTTTCCGTCCGCAGTGTCGGAGCAGTAAAGCTCTCCCGCGGCGGCGGCGCTGTCCACAGCCTTGAAAAGACGTGCGAATACAGCCTCGCCGTTGATATCCTCCACGGGGATATCCAGCGTAAGTCCGCCCAGCGTAGCCTTTACACCATCGTCGCCGTAGGCGATCTCAAGACCCGCCAGAGTTTCGGGAGACTCGGCTCTCATTGCCCATATTCCCGTTCCGTACCTTTTCATACTTCCGTTCATTTCCAGTTCTCCCGCCTGAATTTTTATATCCGTTTCAAATGGAACGTTCAGGTCGGGAGTTTTTGTAAGTATCCCGCTTTTTCCTCCGCAAGCCGAAAAAGCCAGCAGAGCGGTCAGCGATGCCGCCGCGGCAAAAACCGCGCCGCGTCTGAAATAAGGCACAAAAATCCCTCCATTCAAAGAACAGAGGGAAAATTGCCGTTTTGAATAAGTACCGCAGTACATGAAGCCGCTGTAGCTTTCCGCAAAGCATTTGCCCTATCTGTTCCGTTTTTTGAACACAAAAGGCAGACGCTCGATAACGTCCGATGGCAGCATACCCGTCTCGGAAAGCTCTTCCGCGGCAATGTCGGCAGCCTCGCCGTGGATAAGCACTCCCAGCGCAGCCGAATCCACAGCGGAAAGTCCCTGCGCCCTGAACGCGGCGATAATGCCCGCCAGCACGTCTCCGCTTCCTCCGCGGCTGAGACCCGGATTTCCCGCGGGAATGATATAAGCCTTGCCCTCGCCCGCAACAAAGTTGGGAACTCCCTTAGCCACGACCACCGCGCCGCTGTCTCTTGAAATGTTCACCGCAGCGGTAAGTCTGTCCGAAGCGGCTTCGGACACGGTTATTCCCGAAAGCTTTGCAAGCTCTCCCGTGTGGGGCGTAACGATGACCTCTGCTTTTGCGTTTCTGATTATATCTATGTTGTCCGCAATGCAGTTTATGCCATCTGCGTCAAGAATAACAGGACACGCAGCCTCTTTTACAAGCTTTTGCACCAGAGCTTTTGTATCCTTGGTAGCGGAAAGTCCGCAGCCGATAAGGAGAGCCGTTTTGTTTGCGCATCTTTCCAGTATCTTATCCGCATTTTTTTCGGATATTTCCCCGCTGTTTCCCGCTGTAAGGGGAAGATATGTAGCCTCGGGAATAGCCGAGCCTATGCGGTCGATGACCTTTCCCACCGAAGCGAGTGTAACAAGTCCCACGCCCGAACGCAGAGCCGCCTTTGTTGACAGGAACGCCGCTCCGCTCATTTCGGCGCAGCCCGAAACGTTAAGCAGCTTTCCGAAATCGCCCTTGTAGGAATTCTTTTTCCGCTTGGGGATAAGCTCCGACGCAGCTTCGTCCTCCAGCAGCTCGGGAAGATATTCTATACCGTCAAGACATTTTTCCGTAAAGCCTATGTCCGACGCGATGATCTCTCCGCAGTAGTCGGACAGGGGCTGCATGAGCATACCTATTTTCTTGTAGCCGAAAGCAAGGGTGAAATCCGCCTTTATAGCGCCCTCCGCAACCGTGCCGTTAAGACAGTCTCCTCCCGACGGCATATCCGCCGCTATCTTTACCGCAGAGGAACTCGCCGCCATAGCCAGACAGTCCTTTACCTGCTTCGGCAGAAAGCCGTGAAAGCCCGTGCCGTAAACCGCGTCCACGATAACTGCGGCTTCGGACATGAGCTTTTTCAGCTTTTTGGCGTTGTCCTCAGCGTTAAGGACTTCCACGTTGCTGTATTCGCTCAGTTCGCAGTATGCAGACATAGCCAGCTCCGTGGACGGGTCTCCGCAGACAAGGACGATGGTCACGGGAAAGCCTATCTGCGCAAGCAGACGCGCGGCAACAAAAGCGTCTCCGGCGTTGTTTCCGCTTCCGCATATAAACACCGTTCCCGACGAAAGGCTGAGCTCAAGACCTATGCTGCATATCTGCATTGCAATGGCGTCGCCCGCCCTTTCCATAAGCTCGCGGCACGACAGACCGTCCTTTTCCGAATTGGCTTCGATGGTTTTCATCTGTTTTGGAGTAGGATAAAACATTTCAGTCAGACCTCCTGTCTTTTACTTTATGGGCGGAAAGCCCCTGTTATTCGTAAAAAATGACAATAGCGGAAGCTAAATTTTTCGTATGGGAGCAGCTTATGCTGATCCTTGCTTTTTTTATTGCAAAGGCTTTCTTGGCTTTTCCCGCCAGACTTATATAGTACGCCCCGCTGTAATCGGTTAGGACGGATATCTCCGACATTTTTATTCCCGCCGAGCTGATGCCCATAGCCTTCATGAAAGCGCATTTTGCGCAGAACATTTCCGCTATGCTGAATACGGGAAAGTGTTTTTCCATAAGGAATTTCATTTCCTGCGGGGAATAGAGCTTCGCAATGAACTTATTTTTTTTGAGTATTTTTTCAATTCTCGGAATTTCGATAATGTAGGAACCTGTTATCATCTTGGAAACATCCTTTCATGTTATATCAGGGTGAATTTGAGGTGCAGCCGCAATTCCTGCAATCGTTTATTTTTTAAAGCTTATCCTCAGCGGCGCGGGCATAAAGGGGACGATCGCGTCCACCACCCGCTCCTCGGGGGTAAAGATAAGTCTTACGTTTCCCGCGCTTGCGTGCTTGAAATCAGCATAGTAATTTTTCGCGCTTTCCGAATCGGCTTCGCCTGCGGCGTTTACCGTCGTAACGTCGTCGGCGGGGACGGGGGCGTTTTCATTGTACTCTCCGAAAGCCTCGAATGCGGAAGCCTTTGCGGTAACAAGCCTTACCCGCTTTCTCTTGGCGATGATCTTGTCCACGTCTATCTCGCCGTTGGTGACGATGTACTCATACTCGCAGTCAAAATTTGTCATCAGATGATATCCGCCGTAGAAGATGCCAGCCATAAGCAGCAGACCCAGCCCCGGAAACGGGATAATGAAAAGGAACGTAAAAACGCATACAGCGGACAGAACGCCTATCCCTATGCCTATCAGCAGCCTCATAGCGGTATCCTTTCCGCTTGTTGCTTTTTTAACGATCTGTTCAACAAAAACGTCCATTTTTACCTCCGACACAAATAAATTTTTGTACAATATATATTATAACACACTTTTTTTAATCTTTCAAGAAAAATTTACTTGCAATTTATGATATTATTGTATATAATATAAATGTTAGGTCCTGCGGACAGGGATATGCTGTATTTTGCCATGCAGTACCGAAAAAATTTCCCGAAAAATAAAACACGACGACCGGACACAGTAGTCCCGCCGAGCAAGAGCATACCAGAGAGAAGGGCGTTTGCTGGAAGCCTTTTATGCTCCGACGGAACGAAATTCACCCGCGAGTGGTCTGTCTGAACCCCTATAGACGGCAGTAGGACGGAACGCAGAAGCTGCGTTACAGCGGAGAGGATAATTGTCCTTAGTGAAATGGGTGGTTTATAAGCAAGGTTACGCCTTGTCCCGTAAGGGGCAAGGTTTTTATATTTCGGGATAAAGAAAGGAAAGAGTCAAATGATGAAGGAACAGCTTGAAAAAATCAGAGAGCTTGCCGAGTCGGAGCTTGAAAAGTGCGGCGCGGCGGACGCGCTGGAAGCCCTGCGCGTTAAGTATCTGGGCAAAAAGGGAGAGCTTACAGCTATCCTGAAGCAGATGGGAGGACTTTCCGCAGAGGAGCGTCCCGTGGTAGGTCAGCTTGCAAACAGCGTAAGGCAGACTATCGAGGAGAAGCTTTCCGCGAGAGCGGCGGAGCTTAAATCCGAGCTTGCGGCAAAGAAGCTCAAAGAAGAAACTCTGGACGTTACACTGCCCGCAAAGCCCCGCGCAGTGGGAAAGCTTCACCCGCTTACGGTAACGCTTAACGAGGTCAAGGAAATTTTCCTCGGCATGGGCTTCGAGGTAGCGGAGGGTCCCGAGGTGGAGACCGACCACTACTGCTTCGAGGCGCTGAATATGCCTCCCCACCACCCTGCCCGCGACACGCAGGACACATTCTACATCAATGAAAACGTGCTGCTGAGGACACAGACCTCATCGGTGCAGATCAGAACAATGGAAAAGAAAAAGCCTCCGATCAGAATTATTTCCCCCGGCAGAGTTTACCGCTCCGACGCTGTGGACGCAACACACTCCCCCCTGTTCCACCAGATAGAGGGACTTGTTGTTGACAAGGGCGTTACAATGGCTGACCTTAAAGGCACTCTGGAAATGCTGATGAAGCGTCTTTACGGCGAGGACTGTCAGGTACGGTTCAGACCCCACCACTTTCCCTACACCGAACCCTCCGCGGAGGTCGATATGATGTGCTTCAACTGTCACGGCGAGGGCTGTCCCATGTGCAAGAACGAGGGCTGGATAGAGCTTCTCGGTTCGGGTATGGTACACCCCAAGGTACTGGAGGGCTGCGGCATAGACCCCGAGGTCTACAGCGGATTTGCTTTCGGTATCGGTCTGGAGCGTATCACCATGGGAAGATATCAGATAAGCGATATGCGTCTTTTGTATGAGAACGATATGCGTTTCCTCGGACAGTTCTAAGCGGAGAGGAATATAACGATATGGCTGACGGAAACGAATACAGAGGAAAAACAAAGCTTGGCATCATCGCAGCTTTGTGTGCCGCATTTTCAATTTGGCTGATGATCGCTTCCAAAAGTGTGCTTACAGCAGTTGTTATGATCACACTTGCAGTATTTCTTTTTGTCGGATTCAGAGCGGCTAAATATATTTTTATTGTGCTTCAATTCACAAGAGGATACTATGCTGTAACAGTACTTTTAACGCTTATGTTAAGTACGGATGGATTTTCGTTTTCGGAAATTCTTTATTACGTTTTGTATTTGATCTACGCGGCTGTCAGTATTATAATGCTGTTTGCCGACAAAGACATACGGGAATTTTACAGAAAATAATTTTCAGGAGCTACTGTAAACGAATTCGGGGGTGATATTATGCCGGCGAACGACCGCGACAATTCAATATTCATACGCGAAAGCAGAAGCGTTCGGAACAAGCGCATAGCTGTGATAATCATTATCGACCTGATGCTTGCGGCGATTTACGGATTTTTCTTATATGCCGCGCTGCTGAACCAAAGCGTTACGGGGAAAATTATAGGCGTTGTTTTTTCGGCGGCGGTGGATATTGCGATAGTATGGGCGATGATAAGGCAGGAGGACAAAAAATTCCAAAGCTTTGCCGATGCTGTCCGAAACGAGGACGAGACAGTTTTCGCGGATATGGAAAGACAGGCTGAAAACGCCGAGAAGCTGTTCGGGGCTGTCTATCTGCTGGACGATTTTCTGTACGTCTGCAATCAGAATCTTTTTATACCGTACACGGACATCAAAAAAATCAGGGCGTCCTTCAGCAGTATCAATTTTATTCCCGTCGCAGCAGCCCTTCATATTTACTGTTTCAGCGGAAAGGCTTATTCAGTCTCCCTCAGGAGCGCGGGCGAATACCGCCGCAGGCAGAACGAATTTGAGGACAGGCTGGAACGATACAGGCAGCAAAGCTTCGCGAAACAAAACGGACAAAATATGTATTACAAATAAAGCGGGAGGCGGACAGCTATGGAATTTAACGAAAGCCGTTTTTACGCCGATGTCGGGCGGGCTATTCGCCTGCATATCCTTAAATCGGTCGTATCGACTGCTTTTATTGCGTTTTTGTTTTCTTTCCCCATGGTGCCCGTATACTTCTTTTTTAAGATGAATAATATCCCGTGGGTGTCCCATATCATATTCGCCGCGCTTATCGTGCTGATATTCTACAAAGAAATGCTGCGTCCCTTGAAAAAGAGAGATAAGATAATCGGTCAGTTCAGCAGTATGGACAGCGATAAGCTTTCCGCTATGGATAAGAAATACGACGTTATGGATCCCGAATTTAATACTCTGTTCCTGTTTGACGAATATATTTATTTCCCCGACGATATGCTTCTTATCCCGTATTCTGAAATAGCGGACGCGCAGGCGGAATTTCCGCGGGTAAGGCTCTTTCACTTTTTTCGTGTTAACACAGGCGCGATACTGAATATCAGATGTGTCAGCGGAGCGAAACACAGCGTAAGGATAAGAGACAGCAGCGGCTTCCGTGATTACAGCACAAGACTTTTAAGGCTGCTTGATTCGGCGTCAGCTGACGCGCGAAATGATATTGACTACAAGGATTTAGCTGACAAAAACGCCGTTTTGAAAGTCACCCAAAGCTGCAATCGCGCGGAAGCCATAGCAAAGCTTTGCGGAAAAGCATTCCGGTTTGACATTGCAAAAATAATTTTTGCAGATATTATCATAATCCTTGCATATTGGTGGCTTACCGATTCCCTTGCCTTTGAACTTGGAGAAGCCCGCTATACGTCGTTCATGGCAGTATCCGCAGCGATCGACGCTGCTGCTGTTATTGCAATGATACTTCGCTCCGGTGCAAAGCGTGAGAAAATGATACGCCGCACGGAGAAATTTTCCGTAGCCGACCTTGAAACGATAGAGCAGGGACGCGCTCTGTTCGGAACGTTCTTTATGCTTGAGGATTGCTTATGGTTCTTTTGGGAGAACGTTTCCGTCGATTACGGCGATATAGCGGATTTGTCGGTGTCGTGCCATATTTCAAATATCGCTCTGCTGGAGATCGGTCTTAAAAGCAAAAAGACTGTCAGGGTACTGATAAGAAAATGGTTTGAATATATGGCATATCATGACAGCTTTTCAAATGACTTAAAAGAAAAAATAAAAGAAAATAATTTTCGGGAGGTAATGTAAATGGGCATATCATGAAATTTGCATACCGCTGAAGGAAGTGAGCAAAGTGCGTAATGAACCGAACGAGCGTGACGGCAGTATTTTTATTAAGTTATGCCGACGGACACTAAGATTTAATATCGCGAAAATAATATGGTTCGATATTATCAGCGTAACGGCGTATCTGCTTTTTACCTGCTGGATACCGCTTGTATTCGACAGCAAGGCAGTTTCCTCTGGGTACTTTGTCTTTTCGGCTGCTGCGGACATTTTTATAGTGTACAGGCTTATAAAAAAGAAAACAGCAAAATACGACAGCTTTGCCGAAATTATTTACGGAATGGATATTTCCGAATTTGACGGAATATGCAGACAGGCTGAGGATTCGGGTTTCAAATTCAATACGCTCTTTCTGCTTGA
>JAIEDQ010000121.1 GCA_029067895.1 Oscillospiraceae bacterium
TTTCTGAACACCTCCCCACTCTGTGCAAAGGTAGTTCTTGCTCATGCTGCTACGGGTAGTTTCAAATCCTTTTCTTTTACGATCCATAAAAAGCCTCCTTTAAAACTTATTTACTATATATAAATTATAACACAATTCTGTTTTTTATCAACAATTTTATGGTGTTTACAAATAAAAAGTTTTTACAATAAATTAATATGAATTTATTTAACAAAATTACTGTCTCCAGTAAACAACAAAATAAAGCCTGCAGCAAATGTAGATAAGAACGATAAATCATCACGCTGCAGGCTAAAAACAAGTAAAATATTACATTCACCTAAACTAAATGTTGTTTCAACACGACTGGCTTTATTATAGTCAAAGGCAATAGGAAGATTTTACTGCATGGGATTTAATAAGCCAAATTTATTATTTTAAAGGAATTTTTCTGTACACATCAAATTTTGTCCACTTAGTATAAAAATCTGATTTGTCGTCATCTGCCAAGCGGTACTCTGCCAAAAAGCTTTCGGTTTCGGCTTGCGAATGAATATTAACAGCAAAACCTCTTCCGTTCAGTACAGGCAAACCTGAGTATTTATAATCGGCGGCTTGAATTATTTCCGTCACCTTTTTGTCTCTGACCCTTACCGCTGCATTGTCTCGCAGTATGATAATGTCAAAGTTGTCGGGATATGAATAGCTTTTTCCTGTTACGGGTATTTCGTCCCCTATAGTGAACGTACCGTTTACAGTCTGATATTTCAGTACATTCAGAGCATTTATATCGTAGACAAACTCGTCAAAAATTTCTCCTCTTGCGGTAATGTTTCCAAGACGGAACAACGCTCTGTCAAACTTGTCTGAGCCCTTTTCCGCAAGATCGGTCACAACTCCACAGGCGGAAGTCATATTAGTAACTCTGTCAATGAGTATAAGTTCGCCAAGAGATTTGTGTTCTGAAAATCTGTCTGCAGCTATCGCTTCCGAAAAAATAATCTCGCACATTGCTATTTCATTTTTCGATAATGTTTCCGACAGTAACTGCTCTCCCGTATTTACATCAACCTTATAAAGGATTTTTGCAAGGATTCCCGATATGGTTTTTGTGCCAAGCTTCACAAGATAATCCTGCCCAGTTGCTGCGGAAGAATCGTCTGTCCAGAGAAGAAGCGCATTTATTTTTTTATATGCGGCTATTGAATTATTTTTTATAAAAACACAGCCACGGGACACGTCCACCTCTTTGTCAAGAGTAATTGTAACGGGCTGTCCCACATCGGCTTTTTCAGATTTTTTATTTGTTATAAAAATATCCTTTATTTTTGCAGTTTCGCCGCTGGGCAGCGCGGTAATTTCATCTCCGACGCTTATTACGCCAGCTTCTATCTGTCCCTGAAAGCCTCTGAAAGTATGGTCGGGACGGCATACTCTCTGAACAGGCATATAAAAGCCATCTTCAGCAGACGTTGTATCAGTATCGACCGTTTCAAGATATTCAAGCAGATTTTTGCCTTTATACCAAGGCATATTGGGTGAAAGCGTTGTGACGTTGTCCCCCTCCGTAGCGCTTACGGGGATAATTTCAATATTTTTAAGCTCAAGATTATTTTTTAGCACCTCAATCTGTTTTTTAATTTCGTCAAAGCAATTTTGGCTGTAATCCACCAGATCCATTTTATTTACCGCAAAAACGAAATGCTCAATACCCATAAGATTGCAAATTCTCGCATGACGTCTGGTCTGCACAAGGACGCCCTGTGAAGCGTCCACAAGAATTACTGCCAAGTCCGCAAAGGAAGCGCCAACAGCCATGTTTCGAGTGTACTCCTCATGACCAGGGGTATCTGCAACAATAAAGCTGCGGTTGTCTGTGGTGAAATAACGGTACGCCACGTCTATGGTAATGCCCTGTTCACGCTCTGCCATAAGACCGTCCAGCAGGAGAGAATAGTCTATCTTTCCATTTCTGCTGCCTACCTTGCTGTCAAGCTCCAGTGCCTTTTCCTGATCTGCGTACAGCAGCTTTGAGTCGTAAAGAATATGCCCGATAAGGGTGGATTTACCGTCGTCGACACTTCCGCAGGTGATAAATTTAAGCAGTCCTTTCATCAGAAATAACCCTCCCTTTTTCTACGTTCCATACTTCCCGCTGCTTCGTTGTCTATAACTCGCGAGGTACGTTCAGACGATACTGCGGACAGAGTTTCGTCGATAATTTCATCAAGAGTTGCCGCCGTAGACTCAATACCGCCTGTTAAAGGATAGCAGCCCAAAGTGCGGAAACGTACCGACTTTATTTCGGGAGTTTCCCCCTCTTTAAGAGGCAGTCTGTCGTCGTCCACCATAATGATGTTGCCGTCACGGTATACCACGGGACGGGGAGCAGCGAAGTACAGCGGAACTATTTCTATATTTTCACGCTTTATGTACTGCCATATATCCTTTTCCGTCCAGTTTGAAATGGGGAAAACTCTTATACTTTCACCCTTGTTTATTTTAGTGTTGTAAAGCTTCCACATTTCGGGACGCTGATTTTTCGGATCCCAAGCCTGCGCGGAATTCCTGAAAGAGAATATACGCTCCTTTGCTCTGGACTTTTCCTCGTCACGTCGTCCGCCGCCGAAAGCTGCCGTAAAACCGTACTTGGAAAGAGCCTGCTTTAAAGCCTGTGTTTTCATAATATCGGTGTATGCCGCACCGTGGTCAAACGGATTTATACCCTGCTTAACCCCGTCCTCGTTGGTGTAGACAAGCATTTCAATGCCAAGCTTTTTTGCGGTATCGTCACGGAATTTTATCATGTCCCCAAACTTCCATGTTGTGTCAATGTGCATAAACGGAAAAGGCGGTTTTTCGGGATAAAAAGCTTTCATGGCAAGGTGCAGCATAACAGAGCTGTCCTTGCCGATAGAATACAGCATTACAGGCTTTTCGCACTCTGCCGCAACCTCTCTTATTATGTATATAGCCTCCGCTTCAAGCTCGTCGAGATGTGAGTTTATGCTCAAAATATTTCACTCCTATCAATACTTATTAGACTCCCTGCGGTTTACGTCAATTTCATTTCGGTTTCCGTCGGAAGAAATTATTACCCATTTTAAAATATCTCCGTGATTTTCGGTATGTACCTTGCTGCCCATACCGCCTATATCTGCGCCGAGGAAAAATTCCACGGCATTAACGGGACATTCCTTTATGCAGGAGGTACAGCCCCAGCAGTCTTTGGGGTACTTTATATACGCCTTGCGATCGTCATTTTGACCGTCCATTTTTATAAGACTTCCTGGACATACCATGCTGCATTTTCCGCAGCCGACACATTTTTCACGGTCAATTGCTATGCTCATAGGTCTGACCCTCCTCCACAAGCTCACGGAAAATAATTTTTATTTTGCCGTTCTCAAGCTTTGAATTTACATACTTTTTAAAATTAACGTCGTCCCTTTGAGGATAATCAAGATTTTCCGCAAAGCTGCGCCAGCGTGTCTCATGCCGTGCTTCAAGATGTGCGATAAGAGTTTTCGCAACGGTAAGACGCTCCCGAAGCTCATAAATAAGCATAAGCTCGTGGAAGTCCTCGGCATAGAGACTGTCCGACAATTTTTCTATCTGACCTATTTTTTCTTCCGCAAGCTTAAGCTGTTTGGAATTGAAACGGTAATTCGTTTTTATACCGCCAGCATAGGAGTCCATGACCGTCTGCATTGCTTCTTCAATCTGTTCGCAGGTAAAATTGCTTTTGCCTTTATTTCCGAAAAGAAACTTTTCCGCTTCTGCAATATGGGCATCTATTTCCTCATCGGGAATGTCTTTGGGGCTTTCATTCTGCACATATCCGATTGCCGATTCCGCCGCGATCTCGCCCTCTGCAAGCGCTCCCGTAACGTACTTCTGCGGACTTCCTCCCGCCGCGTCGCCTGCTGCGAAAAGTCCATTTATGGTGGTTTCTCTTTTGGTGTCTACCCAATAGCCGCTTGCTGTGTGACCGCCTACAATGTACGGTTCTGTACCCTCTATCTCAACGTTCTGCTCCGAGGGCATTTTGCCGCTTTCAAGCCATTTTATGGTCTGGGACGGCGCCATATTAAGGTACGCCTTTAAAAGAGAATTGTTCTGCTCGGAGGAAATACCCTCTGTTTTCAGATAGCAGGGACCCCGTCCCTCGATATTTTCCATGACCGTGCCATACACCCTTTGAGACGTTGTGAGACCATATTTGTCCTCGTAAATCTCACCGAGAGAATTTACCTGCTTTGCGCCTGCGCCCTGTGCAAGCGTTCCAGTCGGAGCAATAGTGTCCTTACACCGCAGAGCGATAAAGCGCATTTCAAAGGTGGTCATTTCCGCACCGTGGCGTATGCCCATAGCGTAACCCGCCCCCGTGTTGAAAGGAGAGTACCACATTTTATGACGTGAAAATCCTGGATTGTTGGGCTTGTAAATTCCAGCCGCACCGCCTGTTGCAATAATTACAGCTTTTGCGGAAATGGCATAAAACGTGTCGTCCTCTATTCCTATGCCATATGCGCCGCGAATTTTATTGCCGTCCACGGAATAATCGGTTATATTAACACGGTTCAGTACCGTCACATTTTTCAGTGAGCAAACCGCCTCCGCAAGAAGCGGCTTGATGTTTTCACCGTTTATTTTAATGTTTCGGGAACCTCTTGAAACATACTTCCCGTTCTCGTCCTTTAAAATAACGAGACCCATTTTTTCAAGTCTTTCTGTGACCGAATTCAGCCGCTCCGACATGGTAATGAGCAGATCGTCGCGAACAATTTCTTCTGCGTCATTTTTTGCGTAATCCGCATAAAACCTCGGAGTTTTCCCCTCGGTAATGTATGCGTTGAGAGCATTAACTCCAGCCGCAAGACAGCCGCTTCGGCTTATGTGGGCTTTTTCGCAGACAATTATTTTTGCCTGCGGGTCTTTTTCGGCGGCGGTAATTGCCGCAAAGCAGCCTGCCGTTCCGCCGCCGATTATAAGTATGTCGGCTTCGAGCCGCATTGTTTTCACAGGAAAAACCTCCCGACTTTAAAAATTTTCACGAATATATTTTTCTGCGGAAACGGCACAGTTTGCACCGTCCGCTGCCGCTGTTATGACTTGCCGCAGACGCTTTGTGCGGACGTCTCCCGCCGCAAAAATTCCCGCCGCTGATGTAACGCCGTCCTCATCTGCGACAACATATCCGCTTTCGTCAAGCTTCGCAATTCCCGAAAGCAAAGCCGTGTTTGGGACACTTCCGACAGCAATGAAAATTCCGTTTACCGCAAGCTTTTTTTCATTGCCGTTGGCATTTAAAATGATACCGTCCACGGATTTTTCTCCTGTAAATTCAATAGGTACGGTGTTGGTAAGGATCTCAATATTTCCGCGCTTTTTAGCTGCGTCCACAAGAGAATTTCCCGCACGGAATTTATCACGTCTTGCAATTATGTACACCTTTGAAGCAATATTTGCAAGATACAAGGCGTCGGAAAAAGCCGTGTCGCCTGCTCCTATGACAGCAGCGGTCTTGTTTTTATAGAATGCGCCGTCACATACTGCACAGAATGATATCCCTCTTGCGGAGAATTCTTTTTCACCTTTTATGCCGAGATTTTTTCTTTTACAGCCTGCGGAAAAAATCACGGTTTTTGTTTCCAAAACATCTCCCTCGGACGGCTTTATTTTATACCCATTTGAGCTTTCCAAAGATATGATCTCTGTGACTTCATCGTTGAGAAATTCCGTACCCAGAGCCTCTGCATGGCTTCTGAATTTGTCGCCCAGTTCTGCACCGTCCAAACCGAAAAAGCCGAGGTAATTATCTACACGAGGACTTTCGGCTATCTGCCCCGTACCCATATATTCCTGCTCGACAACAACGGTTTTCAGCATTGCTCTTTGAGAGTACACTGCTGAGGAAAGTCCAGCCGCACCGCCGCCTATAATTACAACATCATACTTCATCGGATATTACCAGTTCTTCCTTTTCTGAAAAGTTATCCGCTATCCTGAACGAGTTCAGGACTGGGTTCTCTCTGTCTATAAGGGACATTATCATGTAGCTCGCCTTGCTGTCGTATGCAAGCCGTTTATCCTCGTCGGAGGGGCGTGAGGGCGACGAGGGGTGACTGTGCCAGTTGCCCAGCGGGACAAAACCGTTCTGCCGCATATCCTTTACCGCCGCTAATTGCTCCTTTGGGTCAAGGGAAAAATGCTCCTCCGATTTGTCGATATTCGTCAGCAGGTATACTTTTTCCACTCTTTTCACGCCGTCCGATTCCGTGCCCGCAATAAGTCCGCAGGCTTCGTTTGGAAGCTCCGCCAAAGCGTATTTGTGAATTTTTTCAAAATCAATTCTTTTCAAAATAATCATAATGCCTTACCGTCACATTCCGCCTGTTCGTAATCAATAAGCTCGGTAATTGTGGGATTTTCGCCGCATACCGCACATTTTGATGTATCCTCGGGCAGCTTTACCTTTCTGAATTCCATTTTAAGAGCGTCGTATGTAAGCAAATACCCCGTCAGCAGATCGCCTGTGCCGAGAATATATTTTATTGCTTCCATTGCCTGGAGACTGCCTATAACGCCGCCCATTGCGCCGATAACTCCCGCCTGTTTGCAGGTTGGAACAGCGTCCTTTGGCGGAGGATTTTTAAACACACATCTGTAGCACGGTCCCTGTCCAGGAACGTAAGTCATAAGCTGTCCCTTGAAACGGATTATACCCGCATGAGAAAATGGTTTTTTCGCCATTACACAGGCGTCGTTGATAAGAAATTTTGCAGGGAAATTATCCGTACCGTCAATAATAAAATCATAGTTCGCAATAAGCTCGGAGATATTCTCGCTGTCCACAAAAGTACGGTAGGTTTTCACCGTGACATCGGGATTTATAGCCTCCATAGTTTCCTTTGCGGACTGTACCTTTGCCTTGCCTATGTCCGATGTGGCGTGAATTATCTGACGCTGGAGATTTGACAAGTCTACCTCATCTGCGTCGGCAATGCCGATAGTTCCGATACCAGCCGCAGCAAGATACATTGCCGCAGGCGCTCCGAGCCCGCCTGCGCCAATTATCAGAACCTTTGAGTTCAGCAGCTTTTTCTGACCCTTTGCGCCAACCTCTTTCAGAATAATGTGGCGGGAATATCTTTCAAGCTGTTCATTTGAAAAAGCCATTACTGCCCGCCTCCCATGAAATATAAAAATTCAACGTTGTCGCCGTCTTTCAAAGCAGTGCTCTCAAACGCACCCTGCTCAACAAATTCATCGTTAAGGCTTACCGTGACATATTGAGGCGTTTCAACATTTTCAAGCTCTATAAGCTTTGAAACGATTATTCCGTTATCGTATTCTTTCTGCACACCTGCAACCGTAATTTTCATAATTATTCTCCTTTTTGAATGTTTTCTATAATTGCAATTATTTCAGACTTTTTTGCCGCTCCCGTAATACGGGAAAGCTCTTTTCCGCTGTTAAAAAATATCAGCGTGGGGACTGACATAACGTCGTGTTCTTCGGCAAGCTCTTCATTGAAATTTACATTTATTTTTGCAAGCTTTACACTTTCGTACTGCTCGTCGATCTCCGCAAGCAGAGGTGACATTCTCTTGCATGGAACGCAGGAATCCGAATAAAAATCCGCAATAACAAGTCCCCCGAAACTTAAAATCTCGGTATCAAAATTATCCGCTGTGACCTTTACCGCCATGTCAATCGCCAACCTTTTCAACAATAAGTGTGTATGTGCTGTCGCCATTGTCAAGGAGTTTGAGAATTTTGTGGCCCTCCTCCTTAATGCTTCTGGGGACGTTCTGCACAGGCTCGCCGTCGTTCATTTTTATCGCAAGTGTCTGACCCTCGTCAAGCTCCTCAAGAGCAGCCTTTGCCTTGACAAAGGTTATGGGGCAGACCACGTCGGTGATGTCCACCGTGTCGTCTGTTTGAAAATTTATATCAGTCATTGTATACCTCCAGAATTTTTTCCTTGAATTTATCCTGACCAACACGGTCTATGGTGAACTTGAAACGTTCTCCCGCATTGGCATTGTCCGCAAAAAACTGAATTGCCGCGTCGCATATTTCCATAAGCTTGTCGTGATTGTCAATAAACGGGATCACAGCTTCGCCCTTTGCAATGCTGTTGCCAAAAAGTCCGCCGAAGGAAACGATATAACCGTTCACAGTATCCCATGCCTCTGTAGGACAGGATTTTACGCATCTTCCGCAGAAATTGCACTTGCTTTCGTCAAGCTTGATTTTGCCGTCGGAAATCGTTATAGCGTTTGTACGGCAAGCTTTTTCGCATACTCCGCAGCTTATGCAGGCGTCCTCTTTCCATTTTACTTTAATGCCGCCCTTTATTCCAAGGTCGTTTTCCTCGGCTTTCAGGCAGTTGTTCTGACAGCCAGTAATACCGAATTTAAATTTGTGGGGAAGCTCTCTTGCAAAGTATCTTTCGTCCAGCTCCTTTGCCAGAGCGTATGTATCAATACAGCCACTTGGACATATTGCCGCGCCTTGACAGGCGGTAACGGTTCTTACTCTCGGACCGCATACTCCAGGCTCGACTCCGCCCTCTGCAAGCATATTTTTTACATTGTCGATGTCGTCCAGCTTTATAAATGGGATCTCCACGCTTTGACGTGACGTCAGGTGAACGTGACCGTCTCCGAATTTTTCAGCCACCTCAGCGATTTTCGCAAGCTGCACAGCTGTGAGATTTCCTCCAACCACCCGAAGCCTCAGGGAAAAATTATTTTTCTGTTTTTGTCGCATAAAGCCGCCTTTTTTTAGTGTTGCATAATCGACTGCCATAACAGTACCTCCAATTTATATTTTTTCTATAGCCTGTTTAAAATCTCCGATAAGGTCATTGATGTCCTCAATACCCACGCTTATTCTTATGGTGTCGTCAAACACTCCCGCATTTGCCTTGCACGTTTCGTCGGAATGAATATATATCGTGCTTGCGGCGTGTATAACCAGGGTGCGAACGTCCCCGATATTTGTCGCCACGGAAGCATATTTGAGACTGTTTATCAGCTTAAAAGCCTTCTCTTTGCTGCCTGCGCGTATCGTTACAATTCCTCCGCCTTTTCCATCAAACTGACTTTGGCAAAGGTCGTAATATGGACTGCTTTTCAATGCGGGATAATTCACCTGTACCTTGCTTTCCGTCTCCAAAAATTCTGCAAGTCTTTTGGCATTTTCACAACATCGCTCCATACGCAGACCCATTGTTTCCAGTCCCACAATGTTCAGAAAAGCGTTCATAGGAGCAAGGCAAGCCCCGACGTTCCTCCATATGCCGCCCCGAAGCTTTGCGGTGTAGGCAAGCTTTCCGAATTTTTTGTATTCCGCAAGCCCCTCATATTTTGAAAAGTCCCAATTGAATTTACCGCCGTCAACAATTACGCCGCTTATGGAATTCCCGCCGCCGTTTATATACTTTGAGGAGGAGTGTACCACAATATCTGCGCCGTATTCTATAGGTTTTATCATATAAGGAGTTGCGGTGGTGCTGTCAATAATAAGAGGAATATCGTGTCTGTGAGCAAGCTCTGAAACGCTTTTTATGTCCACCACATCAAGGGCGGGATTGCCGATAAGCTCAGCGTAAATAACACGGGTATTTTCATTTATAAGAGGCTCTATCTCGCTGACGGTAACGTGCTTTACAAAGCGAGTGGAAATACCATAGGCTTTCATGTCGCCGAACAGGTCGAGAGTGCCGCCGAAAAGCCCTGCTCCCGCAATAATTTCGTCACCCGCCTTGAGAATGTTCAGCAGGGACATTGTTACCGCCGCCATGCCAGATGAACAGGCAACCGCTCCCGCAGCGTTTTCTATCGCCGCAATTCGCCGCTCAAAAGCGCTTACAGTGGGGTTTGCGATCCTTGTGTATGCGAATCCCGCCGCCTTGTTGTCAAAAACCTTTTCAAGCTGCTCGGCAGACTCATGCTCAAATGCGCTGACCTGATATATTGGAGGAATAGTAGCTCCCGTGGCTTTGTCCCGTTCCGTTCCGCTGTGAAGAAGTGCGGTATT
>JAIEDQ010000122.1 GCA_029067895.1 Oscillospiraceae bacterium
GAAAAAGATGAGCATTTTGGCAATGTGCTTATAAAGAGAATAAAATATGACGAAGAAAAAGATGAGTATAGTATAGGCTATAGCAGATGACGGATAAAAAGAAAATGGACAAGGCGGGAAGGAGCGAATAAATGTACATAACTGAGAAAGATGTTGAAGAATATTAAGAAACAAGAGATTAGTCTCATTTGGACTAATCTCTCATAATTTTACCATCTTACTTTCCAGCGTTCTTTCAGAGCAGCCACGTTATCGGAATATTCGGAGATATTCTTTTTAGCACTTTCATTTTTGCAAAGCTCCGCAAGATAACGTTCAAACAGCTTTTCATCTGTGGGTATCTCTGCCCATGTATCAGTCCATGAGGATAAATAGGCGGCGTTTGAAATAGAGAGGGAATTGAGTCCCTCACGTCCGTCAGCAATAAGTTCCGTACCTTCTAAAATTGCCTCGGCAAAATTTTCAAGTACCGTGGAATGTCCGTCGGGAGCTTCCTCGGAAAACTCCTCATATGTCGTTTCGGGGCACAAAAAGCCCTCCTTTGACGTAAAGCAGAATTCTCTTTCGGGAGCGGTAAGTTTCCACCATTTTAATTTCCCGTCTTCAAGAACAAGTTTGCCCAAGTCTCCCGAAATTTCAAGACGGTTTGTGCCCGGAGTTTCTCCGGTGGTGGAAATAAATGTTGCCGTTGCACCGTTTTCGTATTCTCCGTAAATCGTTACATCGTCTTCAACGTCAATGTTGTGATATTTTCCCATAGCACAGAACGCTCTGACTTTTTTCGGCATACCGAATATCCATTGCCACAAGTCAAGGTTGTGAGGAGCCTGATTTAAAAGCACGCCGCCGCCCTCACCGTTCCATGTTGCGCGCCAGCTTCCCGAATCGTAGTAAGCCTGTGTGCGGTACCAGTTTGTGATTATCCACACCAGTCTTTTTGGCTTTCCGAGAGCGCCGCTCTGTACGATTTCACGGGCTTTTTTATAAATCGGATTTGTTCGCTGATTGAACATTATCCCGAATTTTACGCCCGCTTTTTCGGCAGCTTCATTCATTTCCCGAACCTGACCCGCATACACTCCCGCGGGCTTCTCGGTGATAACATGAATTCCCCGCTTGAAGCATTCTATTGCATATTTCGGGTGATCGTAATGCGGCACTGCAATAAGAGCAGCGTCGATAAGACCGCTGTCAAGCATTTTTTCGGTATTGTCAAAGCAAGCTAAGGACGGTAGCTTTTTCTTCGCATTTTCAAGCTTTTTAGGGTCAATGTCGGAAACGGCAGTAACTTCAACTTTGGGACAATTCCCGTCGATAACGTTCTGTAAATGTCCGCTTCCCATATTTCCAACACCGATTATTCCAAGACGAATTTTTTCCATAATGAACACTCCTTATCCAATCAAATCTTTTAATGCGGAAACTGCTGCGTCAAATGCTTCTCCCGATGATGAATAACAATATTTACCGTGCAGCTCACCGTTTTGTTCAAGCTTTTCAAATCCCGGAAATACCGACAAATGCGGTTCAACGGTCAGCACCTCTCCGCGGTAATTTTCAAGTATGTACGGTATGTTTCCCAAACCTTTTCCTGCGGGAACGACCGAACCGTCGGCAAGTGCGTCCTTGATGTGAATGTACTCGACATAGGGTGCAAGAATTTTCCAAGCCGCTTCTGTGTCCTGTCCGCATTGAATAAAGTTTGCAGGGTCAAAAACTGCCTTTATTTCCGGAAAATTTTGATGTATCATGGCGCACCGGTTTGCAATGTCGCAGAAAATTTCCTTTTCATTTTCATGACATAAAATAATGCCGCTGCCCTTTGCAGCAGACTGAAATTTTTCCAGACGTGACATTACTTCCTCCGAGTAATTGTCAGCGGTTCCCTGCGGAACATAAAAACTGAAAATCCGTATATGTTCTGCACCGAGAATTTCCGCAAGCTCAATGCCGTGCTTGAATTTTTCAAGGTGTGGATTAAAATCGTCTTCTATTCCGATTTTTCCGAAAGGAGAGCCTACCGACCATACCGCCAAACCCGAAGCCTCCAGTTTTTTGCGTATTTCACGGGCTTTCTCCGCGGAAATATCCGCGACATTTTCACCGTCTATACCACGTATTTCAAGGTATTCAATGCCGTTTCTGACCATTGCGGAAATCTGGTTTTCCAGCTTACTATCCGCTTCATCGGCAAATGCCGCAAGTTTAAAATTCATAGCAATTCCTCCCTCTTTCTTTGTTGTAATCAGTATACTCTAAAAAGATTTGCATTTTAATTGCAAATTTAAGCGCACTACATTGCAAATTCACGCATCATATGATTTAATAAAATAAATTGCAAGGGAGGGTTTTTTACGGATATTTTACGGGAATTTAGTTTTGAGGGACTGTATACACGTTACGCCGTGGACGAAAATCCTGATGACAGGAAATTTGCCATGCACGTTCACGAAGGCTGTGAGATATTTTATTTTGTTTCGGGAAATGCGGAATATCTTGTGGAGGGCGCAAGATATCCGCTTGAATCGGGAAGTATTCTTATCATGCGTCCCTCGGAATCTCACAGGACAAAAATATTCGGCAGTGAAAAATACGAGCGGTATGCAATAAATTTTCCTGTTTCGGTTATTGATGATATCGACCCCGAGCACAGGCTTCTGAAAGCGTTTTTTGACCGTCCTCTCGGGCGGGGGAATTTGTTTCTGCCAATGGAATTCGGTGATGAGGATATACATGGGATTTTTGCGGAAATGTGTAATAAAACAAGCCGTTACGAAACGCAGGTAAATATAAAGACCCACCTTTTCTGGCTGCTTGACAGAATAAACAGGTTGTGGCTTA
>JAIEDQ010000123.1:0-5425 GCA_029067895.1 Oscillospiraceae bacterium
AATTTTATTTTTAAAAACACTTCCATTTTACAGAAAAATCTGTTATAATAAAGTATAGTTATGTAAAAACGTTCTGTAGGACAGGCGTTTTCCATATTTCGGGAAAGGAGCATTCCCGCAGACGGGCTTTTGCGGGATACCATATATGAACATTCTGAAAAAAACTGCGGTACTTCTTGCCGCCCTCATGATTTTTGGTATAACCTCGCAGATACGCGCTTCGGCGGTGACATTTACGCCAAACTTTACCGTGGAGAGCGAGGCTGCCGTCCTTATCAATCTTGACAAGGACATTGTGGTATACGAAAAAAATCCCACGAAAAAAATGTACCCTGCCTCCCTGACCAAAATTATGACCGCTATCGTTGTGCTGGACAACGTTTCCGATCTGGACAACACCGAGTACGAGGCTCCGCTTGCGGTCTTTGACGACCTTTACGGCAAGAATCCCTCCTCCGTTGGCTACACCAGAGGGGAGGTCATTACCGCCACAGACCTTATGTACTCCATGCTTATGGCTTCGGCGTGCGAATCTGCGGGCATTCTGGCGTACAACGTGGGCGGCGGAAGTATGCCCAACTTCGTTGACATGATGAACCAGAAGGCGGCGGAGATAGGCTGCACAGGCACTCATTTCGTTAATCCTCACGGTCTGTACGACGATGAGCAGTACACAAACGCTCATGATATTGCCCTTATTGCAAAGTATGCTGTTGACAATTACCCTAAATTTGTGGAAATCGCTACCACTACGGAATACACTCTGCACGGTACAAATTACCATCAGGACAACTGGACGACCATTCACCATACCAACGCCATGACCCTCAAGGGCGAATATTACTACGAACCCGTCCGCGGACTGAAAACAGGCACGCTGGACGAATCGGGACGCTGTCTTGCTTCAATGGCTACCCGCGACGGAAACAACTACCTGCTCGTAACACTGGGCGCGGCTATGTACGACGCGGACGGAAACCGCTCATACGGACACTATTCCGACCACGAAAAGATATACGAATGGGCGTTCAACACGTTTTCATACGAGAAGATACTCAGCACTACCGACGAGATAACCGAGATACCAGTAAAGCTTGGCGACGGAGAAGATCACGTTCTGCTTGCGCCGTCAGAGGATTATTACACGCTCTGGCCTAACACGCTGGACACGTCAAGTCTGAAAAAAGAGATCGTTACAAAAAATTATCTTGACTCCGACGGGGCGGTCACAGCTCCCGTGGAAAAGGGACAAGTCCTTGGTAAATACACTCTGTCGCTGTCGGGAGAGACCTTATGTACGGTTGATCTGGTGGCAATGAACGGCGTTGCGCTGTCTCAGCTTGAATACAACGTTATGAAGGTAAAGGCGTTCGTTGGCTCGTTCTGGTTCAAAATGGCTGTGGCGGCGGCGGTTTTCCTTACGGCGGCTTATATTGCGGTGTACATTCTGGCGACGAAAAAGCGCAGAATGAAGATGAAAAAGGTTTCCCAAAAGGGAAAACGGAGACTTTGATGACTAATCTGCGGCTGTGTTGACAAAATAATATCAATGTGGTAAAATTATATATATTTTTATGGAGGGCATTAATATGTCTGGAAAAAAGCTTTGTGTTTCAAGTCTTGTCCTGAGTATCGTGGGACTGGTTTTTTCGTTCATTCTACCTTTTGTTTCCTATGCCTGCGCGATCCCCGGACTTATTATCGGTATTAAAAAACGCAAAAAAAACTACAGCTCCTCGGCGGGAATTTCCATCAGCATTGTTGCGCTGTCGATCGCGCTTATCAACTCAGTCCTTGGCGTTGTTATGACGGTAAGAATGTTCTTTTCGGGCAAGTCCGACGAATGACGGGCTGTTTAAAGCGGGTCGGTCATATACTGAACAAGGTGGTAAAATTTATATGTTTTCCTTTTTTTCAAGCCGCAAATTTTTGCGGCATATTGCTTTTCTGACCGCTTCTGCGGCTGCGGCGGGAATGCTTTCGGGCTGCGGCGGGAAAGATACTGCGGGCGGAGAACCTGTGTCTGTGGAGATCTGGCACTACTATAACGGCTCTCTGCAAAGCTCCTTTGACAAGATGATAGAAAATTTTAACAATACCGTAGGCGCGGAAAACGGAATAACCGTAAAAGCTCATTCTCAGGGCAGCATTGCCGATCTTGAGACCGCTGTGCTTAATTCTGCCAACAAGCAGGTTGGCAGCGGCGAGCTTCCGAATATTTTTGCTTCCTACGCGGATACCGCTTATGAGATAGAAAAAATGGGGATACTTGCCGATCTGGATCAGTACTTCACGACCGAGGAACAGGCTGACTACATAGACTCCTACATAGAGGAGGGACGTATCGGCAGCGGCGGCGAGCTGTACATATTTCCTATAGCAAAATGTACCGAGACCTTTATGCTGAACAAAACCGAGTGGGATACCTTTGCCGAGGCGACGGGCGCGTCCGCGGAAGATATGCGTACCGTGGAGGGCGTAACCGATACCGCCCGCAGATACTACGAATGGACGGACGCTTTCACTCCCGACATTCCCGGAGACGGTAAGGCTCTGTACGGCAGGGACGCGCTTGCAAATCTGTTCATTATCGGCTCAAAACAGCTTGGGCACGAGATATTCCATGTGGAAAACGGCTCGGTCACTGTGGACTTGGACGAGTCTGCAATGCGTAAAATCTGGGATAATTATTACGTTCCATATATAAGCGGATATTTCCGTTCGGACGGCAAGTACCGCTCCGACGACGTTAAGGTGGGCAATATCATTTCCCTTATCGGCTCTACGTCCTCCGCGGTGTATTTCCCCGACGAGGTCACCGACGGCAGCGGCGCACACAGCATAGATGCGGAAATTCTCCCGATGCCGGTTTTCGAGGGCGGTCAGGCTGTAAGCGTTCAGCAGGGCGCGGGTATGGTGGTAACAAAGTCCACTCCCGAACAGGAAGCCGCCGCGGTGCTGTTCCTGAAATGGTTTACCGAGCCCGAAAACAACATTGCGTTTTCCGCCGAGTCGGGATATCTTCCCGTTAAAAAAGAGGCGAACGATTACGATTACTACAAGGAGACCGCCGAAAAGCTGGGCATTGAGGTAGTCGGCACAAACGATACGGTCATAAAGGAGGCTTTCGGCCGCATTTCCGAGACGGAGCTGTACACAAGCAAGGCGTTTGACGGCTGTCAGGAAGCAAGAAGCATACTCGAAAAAAGTCTTGCGGAGAAAGCCGCCGAGGACAGAGCCGCGGTTGAGGGTCACATGGCGCTGGATATGCCCCTTGGAGAGGCGGTCGCGCTTTACAACACTGACGAAAATTTTTCCGAATGGTTCGCTCAGCTTAAAGCCGATATCGACGCTGCTGTAAACAAAGGCTGAGCCTTTACCCTTGCCGCCATTTATAGCAAGCACGTGCAGTTTTGTTTCCGAGACGAAAGCTGCTTCTGTATCAATAACTGTATAATAATGGAAAGGATAATGTAAAATGATTTCCAAAACCGTTGTACTTGACGTTCCCTATGAAAAGGCGGGGCTTGACCCTGCGGACTGCCGCGCCGAGCTTGATATATATTGCGCCGGACCTTACGAGGGCATACTGCTGAAAAAGCGTCCTGCGGTGGTTATCTGTCCCGGCGGGGGGTACGAGTACTGCTCCGAAAGAGAGGCGGAACCTGTGGCTATGCGGTTTGCGGCGTTCGGGATACAGGCGTTTGTTCTGCGCTACAGCTGCTTTAAGAAGTTCCCCACCGATCTGCTGGAGGTCGCTCAGGCGGTGGCTTACGTTCGCAAAAACGCGGCGGAGTTTGGAGTCGATCCCGAAAAAATTATGATAGGCGGCTTTTCTGCGGGAGGACATCTTGCGGCAAGCCTTGCGGTACACTGGAAAAAATCCTTTATCACGGACGCTCTGGGCGGCGAAAGCTCCCTCTACAAGCCGAACGGCGCAGTGCTTTGCTATCCCGTTATAACGGCGGGAGAGAAGCGTCACGACGGTTCTATTATGAACATTGCGGGAGAGGACGCGGCTCTGCGGGAGCTTGTTTCCCTTGAAAAGCATATCACGGAGGACGTTCCTCCCGTGTTCCTGTGGCACACCGCCGACGACGGCTGCGTCCCCGTTGAAAACACGCTGATGTTCGCGGCGGCTCTGGCGGAAAAGAAGATACCCTTTGCCTGTCATATTTTTGAACGCGGCGCTCACGGTCTTGCGCTGTGCGACGAATGTACCGCAAGCGGAGACGAGCATTTCAATCCCGACTGCGGAAAATGGTTCGCTATGGCTGCGGAGTGGATAAAGTCAAGATAAAACTAAACGCTCAAAACCGATGATTCGGCTTTGAGCGTTTTCTTTTGCGCTTTAGTTTTGTTAAGTTCTGCTCTCGACTAAGCTGTCACGTCTGAAAAGAAGCGTTATGCACCAGATTGCCGAGAGAGCTACAAGTACATACACTACTCTGCTGAGGATCGCGCCTGTTCCGCCGAACAGCCATGCCACAAGGTCAAAGCTGAATATTCCGACAAGACCCCAGTTAAGACCGCCTATGACAAGAAGCGCAAGTGCGATTTTATCAAACATTTTTATCCATCCTTTCAATGCCGCTTTCGGTACGCCGATTTCCGATAAAATGCGGAACTGTAGTTCCGAAGCTCTATCCGATCTCGGCGACGGGTCGGCGAAGAATACCGTCCTGCTACAGATCGGCAAACCCCGCGTTCTTTGATCGGGGACGGTAAAAGGAAAATACTCCCGAAAGGTGTACTTCCGAGAATATTATCCGCAAAAAATTTTATTTTATACAAAATCGTCACAAGCTGTCTGAAGCGCTTACTCCACCGCCATAAGGCTCGTTTCTGTCTCCACGCTTTCGGGCTCGTACAGCTTGAAACGCTCGGTAAGGGATTTCAGGAAATTTTCGTCAAGGATAAAATTTCCGTTGTCGTTGTAAGCTCCCGTTACAGTCACAAGCTGACACACTCTGTCGTCGCTTGAAGCAACATACTTCATGGCGCGGGACTGCGCTTCGTAGTCGTAAGCGGTAAAATTTGTCTCGGCAGTGGAATTTATTACCGCGCTGAAATAGTCGTCAATATGGTTAGAAAAGCCATCGTCGATATTTTTGTTGATAAGGTCGTTTATCAGCACGCCCGTTATCTTTGCGCGGTACTCCTCGCCCGAATTGAACTGTGGATAGGTCACTACCTTTCTCAGCAGGTCGGAATCAAGATATGCGTTACCTTCGCGGATAATGGTCTCCTCGCCCGTGTCGGGGTTGGAATAGATAAGATTGTAGGGGACGTCAAAGTCCACGCCGCCGAAAATGTCTACCAGAACTCCGAAGCTGTCGTTGTTCAGCTTCATATAGTAGTCGATCGTCAGACCCACGGCGTTTTCGGCCATGCTCTTATACACATATGACGCTGACGACGACTC
>JAIEDQ010000123.1:5435-18416 GCA_029067895.1 Oscillospiraceae bacterium
CCCGCGCCTAAAATGTATACCATCACCGCTACGGTGGGTTTTTACCGTTATATATTTTTGGCTATGGACACCCCCACGGCGTTTTCGGCTGCCAAGACTGCCTGCGGTGCGCCGCCTTTGCGGTAGAACTCGTACAGGCTGTCCTCAGTCCCGCCAACGTATGCGCCGGTATCCGCGGGAAGCGGCATTATCGCCATTTTCCGCTCGTCGGCGATCAGTCTCACAAGCATAAAGCAGCACCCGCTCATACGTTTTTCCGAATCAAAGATAAACAGCGCGGTCTTGTTGTTTTCCGCGTCAGGAACATACTCATTCGACGTAAGCCCGCTTATATCCGGTACAGTGACGTCAGGCTCTTTCGGAGCGGTAAGCTGACGAAACAGCATAAAACATATTCCGCCGATAATAATAAGAGTCACTATTATGGTGATGAAATATGTAAGGGCAATTTTTGTTCCTTTTTTTGCCATATTGATGCTTCCTTTCAAAAAAATTTGAAAACTTGTTGAAAAATTTTCCGATAAGTGGTATAATTATGTTAAAAAGCAAGCTGCTCGTTTTCAAAGCCGGCGCGCATATTGTTTTCAAGCTTTGCGGCGTCTATGATCTTTATCTCAAGACCGCACCGTTCGGCGTATCTTATCGTTTGTCCCGTTCCGCTGCGGTAGTCCGACACAACGGCTATAAGCTTGTCCGAGCGGTCTACCATATATCCGTTCCTCAGACGCATACAGCCGCGGGTGTAATCTTCGCTTACATACACGATCTCGTCTGCTTTCAGCAGTATATTGCCGAGAACAAACTTATCATTCCCCTTGAAGCTGCTCCCGTGCGCTCTGTACGGAGCCGCCGCCACAAGCCTGAGCGGTCTGCCCTGAGCCTTCAGCTCCATTACCATTTCGCCCGCCCATAAGTCCACGCCGCGGGCAAGTCCCGTTATAAAGGTGGTAAAGCCGTTTTCGGCGCAGTCGATTATTTCCTTGTAAAGTATGCTTTTAAGCGTGCGGATCACCTGAGAGTAATCGCTTCCGCCGTCGGGAAGCTTTTCGGGGCGGTGTCCCGAAAAACAAACGGTCTTTCCGCAGGGCAAATTGGGTGAGGTGTTGTTGTCAAGAGGCATGATACAGTCCCCATTTCAAAGTATTTATGCGCTTCGTTCAAGCGCTTACTGGATTATTATAGCACAAATATTCCGTTTTTACAACAGCAACTTTATATTTGTAATAAATTTGACACATTTGCTCACGGACTTAAATCAAAAGCGTTTGCCGAAAATCTGTGCAAAACTGTTGTATTCAAGCTTTTGCACGCTTTTTGAAAACATATCTGAAAGGAGGAGCGTTCCCGATGCCAATTTGAACGGAACGCGGCAAGAAAAATGAAAAAGGAATTTTTAGACCGCATTCGGGCTGAGATCGACCTTGACGCGGCGGAAAGAAACTTTACGGCGCTGAAAGGCTTTTTGTACGATGATTTCACAAAGCCTGCCTGCGTTATCAAGGCGGACGGCTACGGTCACGGCGATCTGCCGCTTATGAGGCTGTACCAGAAGCTTGGTGTGGATTTCTTCTGCGTATCCAACACCGCGGAGGCTGTGCGGCTCAGGGACGGAGGCTGCACGGGGGATATCCTTATCTTAGGCTGGTGCTGTCCCGACGACGCGGACGTTCTTGCGGAAAACGATATTATCTGCACGGTGGTTTCCGTCGAAAATGCCGCCGAATTGTCCCGAAAGGCTTCAAAGCCTGTGAGGGTACATATCAAGGCGAACACGGGTATGAACAGGATAGGTCTCAACACGGACGACGCGGAGCAGTGCGCTGACGAAGCTGCGAAGATCGCGGCTATGCCTAATATTTCCGTTGAGGGTATTTTTACGCATTTTGCCGTCGCTGACAGCCGTATCGAAAGGGATATCGCGTTTACGGAGGATCAGAAGCTGAAATTCTTAGACGCGGTAAATGCTGCGGAACGTCACGGCTTGAGATTCAAGCAGGTACACTTCCTTAACAGCGCGGCGACGATGTACAGCTACGACAGCCGAAGCACGCTTGCAAGGCTTGGTATCGTTCTGTACGGTCTGAGACCCGCTTACTCGCTGCATATGCCTGTTGCTCTCGAACCTGTTATGAGCCTTAAAACCGTTGTGTCTCAGGTCAAGACCATACACAAGGGCGATTCCGTCAGCTACGGCAGAACCTACACCGCCGACGGAGACAGGGTGATCGCTACGGTCCCATGCGGCTATGCGGACGGCTATTCAAGGCTGCTTTCGGGCAACTGTGAGGCTCTTATCCGCGGGAAACGCGCTAAGGGTGTGGGAAGGATCTGCATGGATCAGATGATGTTCGACGTTACAAAGATAGACGGGGTTTCCGCCGGCGACGAGGTGACCCTTATCGGCAGGGACGGCGGTAATACGATCACCGCAGACGATCTTGCGGAGGCTTGCGGCACTATCGGATACGAGATCGTATGCGGCATAAGCAAGCGCGTCCCCAGAGTTTATATCGGCGGGGACAGCTCCGAACAGGACTGAAAAGCCTGCGGATTGTGCAAAATATCCAAACCGAATGTGGTAAAAATGTTAGTGTAAACGTTGACACAGGTTTTCATTTTCTGGTATAATAATAGTGTTACAAATTTATTTTATCCGAAAGGACGTTTTTTATGAAAAATATCAAGAAGATGCTTGCGGGTCTTACCGCTGTATCGTTGGTCGGCTCTCTTGCGGCTTGTTCCGGAGACGGAGATCCTGCCGAGACCACGGAAGCTATAACCACTACTCCCGCCGTTACTGTGGAGATCAACACCGAGACCCTTTCACAGGAGGATCAGGAGCAGATCGGCAATGTTGCGGATCAGCTTACCGGCGAGCTGGAAAACAAGACTATCAAGTGGTTCTCTTTCTACGACCCGTTCCACCCTACAACTGCGGGTAATACAAAGGCTCTTTCGCTGGAGCTTTTTGAAGCCAAGTACGACGGTAAGATCGAGTATATCGAGACTACATGGCAGAACCGTTTCAACGACCTGTCCACAAGGATTATCGGAGGCGACGGCATTGACTTTATCGCAGGCGGCGATCTGGACTCTTTCCCCAAGGGTATCCCCAGCGGTCAGTTTGAGTCCTACGACAGCTATATCGACTGGAACGATCCTCTCTGGGCAGAGTGGAAAGATCTGAACGACAAGTTTATCGTTAACGGAAAGCACTACATAATCTGTCCTCAGTCCACACTGGGTCAGGTCGTAGTTTACAACAGGGGAACTGTTGAGGCTATGGGCTTTGACGATCCCGCGGAGCTTTTCGCAAAGGGCGAATGGAACTGGGATACCTTTAAGGGTATGCTTTTGGATTATGTTGATCCCGCACAGGATCAGTACGGTCTGGACGGCTGGTTCAACGAGCAGCCGCTTATGCTTACAGGCGGCGTTCCCTCAGTTGAATTTAAGGACGGCAAGCTTGTACACAATCTTAACGACCCCACTCTCGAAAGAGTTATGAACTTTATGTACGGTCTCAACACGTCAGGTCTTGTTCTTGACAAGAGCCTGTTCAGCTGGACGGAACACCCCGAGTTCATCGGTGAGGGCAGAGAGCTGTTCTACATAGGCGGTATGTACGTTCTTGAAAGCGCTCCCGAGGTTTGGTCCGCTACGTTCGGAAATCAGGAGGACGTTATGTTCGTTCCGCTGCCCAAGGATCCCGATGCTTCGGAATACTATGTACCTGCGGGACTTGAAGCCTATATGCTCTGCAAGGGCGCGCAGAATCCCGAGGGCGTTATGAGATTTATGGAATGTATCCTTGCCGCAAACGCTGATCCCGAGACTCAGGAGATCGCTCTTAACAAGCGCCGCAACGACTACGGCTGGAGCGATGAGATGATCGAGATGCACGCTACGATTACTGAGCTTTCCCGCAAGAATCCTGTATACGATATCCACTCCGGCTGTCCCACAGACCTGTATGATATCCTTGACAGCGGCGAATACGGTATCCGTGCTGCATTTGAGGGTCACGAATGGGCTACTACACGCGAATCGCTTCTGGACGTTGTTGACGTTTACATCAATGAATTCAACGAACAGGTAGCCGCTATGGGCTGATTTGGCTCTGCGCACATAAAATGATAATAAACCGTCCCGTTTCGGAATTATCCGCAGCGGGACGGTTTTTTATTCTACAATGACCTTTGAGCTGTCCTCTTCACGAAGCGCGATGACAGCTCCTCTTATCAGATAGGCGATAGGGTCTCCTGCGGGGCTTCTTTGCAGACACAGTACGGACGTACCCTCGATCAGACCTATATCCTGCAAACGGCGGCGCATTCCGCCCTCGTTGAGCAGCTTTATGACGGTTGCAGAGCTTCCCTCGCGCATATTAAACAGCGTCTTTGCTGTGTTCATATTCTTACTCCTCTGAAATTCGATAAGTATCGGGAAAGTCGTATTTAGCACGTATCCGTCTTTCCCTTATTACCAGTCTATGCCGCAGATTTTTTTCTGACACAAAGGCTGAGCCAACTGAACAAAGTTCAGTCAACCCATTGCCTACGTCTATAGTAATGGCAACAAATTTTGTTCCCGAGACGAGAAAAAACTTCTGTATCGGCATTGCACGATTTCCCGATAACCTGTACTTTTTTAGGACTTGCCCGCATAAACATTAAACAAAACCTGCAAAGGAGCTGTTTTACGTGAGCAAGGGTTCATCTAAAAAAGGAATTAAAATATTTTTATTTATTATTCTTGCGGCTGTAGCTGCCGCTGCGCTGTTTTTCTTCTCCAAAGCCAAGGAGGATACCGAAGCCGACAAGAGGTTCACAATGGCGGCAAATGCCGAGCGTATCGAGTTTCTCAACGCTCAGGGCTGGATAGTCGATCCCGACCCCGTGTCCAAGGAGGAGATAACTATTCCGTCGGTGACGGACGAGACTTATGCCAAGTACGCGGAATTGCAGAAGCAGCAGGGCTTCGACCTTGAAAAGTATCAGGGAAAGCCTGTGACGGTCATTACCTATCGGGTGCTGAACTATCCCGACCACCCCGAAAACGTTACTGCAACTATGATGCTGTACAGCGACAGGCTTATCGGCGGGGACATTTCCATGGCGGGCGAGGACGGCTTTACCGAGCCGCTTATTTCCGCGGCTGTCCAGACCTATCTGGTCGCGGAATTGGAATGAAATTTGCCGCAAAACAAAACAGAGGACAGACCGCGTCTGCCGCCGATGTTCGGCACGCGTTCTGTTCTCTGTTTTTTACTGTATTTTTTGCAGACTGTTCCGTTCAGTTCCGGTTAACTATTCTGATTGTTCCCGATGTAAGGGCTTTTTCCTCGCCGCTGTCAAGGCGGACAAGCAGTCTGCCGATCTCGTCTATGCCTATGCAGTCCATTTCCTCGGAAATATCGTTGTGAGTGACCTCTATGCGGTTTCCTATAACGTTTGAGCGTCTGCGGTACTCGTCGAGGAAGCTTTTGTCCTTTATGGTTTCGAGACGCTCCTCAAGGCAGTTCAATATCTCTGCGGCAAGGACGCTTCTCGACACGGGCTTGTCGGTCTCCATACGCACCGATGTTGCGATGTCCGCGAGATTTTTCGGGAACGTAACGTTCTGCACGTTTATGCCCATTCCCACGATCGCGTACTCCAGACCGCCCTGCTCCACGTCCACGGAGGCCTCCGTCAGTATCCCGCAGAGCTTTTTGCCGCTTGCGTAGATATCGTTTACCCATTTGATCTTACAGTCGACGTCCGCTACCCTTTCGACCGCCTCCGCCACAGCTACCGCCGCGCAGGACGTTATCAGCAGCGAATGCTCCACCGAAAGCTTTGGTCTGAGTATAACGCTCATATAGACTCCCATGCCCATCGGCGAATAGAAGTCTCTGCCCATACGACCCTTGCCCTGGGTCTGGACCTCCGACACTACCGTTGTACCGTGTACCGCGCCCAGCTGGGCGAGGCTTTTTGCAAAGTTGTTTGTTGAGTCAATTGTTTTGAACACGTCGATCTTTCTGCCCAAAGCCTGCGTTCTCAGATTGGGAACGATAGACTGTTCGCTTAAAAAATCGCTTTCCTCCGAAAGACAATAGCCTCTGTTTGTCACCGCGCAGATGGAATACCCTTCCTCTCTGAGTGTTTTCACTGCTTTCCAAACTGCGCTTCTTGTCATACCTACACTGCGGGCGATCTCGCTGCCCGACACGCTTTTCCCCTTATTTTCTTCCAGGACGGTCAATACCTTATCCTTTAACGGCATAAAAACGCACCTCCGTTTTGAAACAAATTATTTAATCTGAAGGGCAATTCGACACAATTACTCCAGTCTGTTGATACTGATACGCGATAAAAGTGCTGACAAAAAATCATATATGCATAATTTATATATGCAAATTTTTACTTGATTTTATGTACACCTTTTGACATGAATCAGTATAAGACCGTCCAAACAAGACAGCGGCTTTTTGGGCTGCGCGGCGCGGCAGAAACGCGCGCAATATTTTCATACCGCCGTCAATAAAAGCATATTATAAGGATACCACAAATCAGCCTTTAAGTCAATCACATTTTTTCACTTTTTTCATAAAATGTCAAAGAGAATACTTATAGAAAGTGGTTGACAATGCTTAAAATTCTTCTTCTGACGGCGGCTGTCTGTACCGACGGATTTGCTGCCGCCGTGGGCATAGGAGCGGCTGGAATAAAGATACCCGTTCAGTCCTCGGTGATAATCAGCTTCACAGGAGCGCTGTTCCTGTCCTGCTCGGCGGCGTTTGCCGATCTTATCGGACGGTTCGTTCCCGAAAAGGTCTGCGGGGCGGTATCGTTCGTGCTGCTGATACTGCTGGGACTGTTCAACCTGTTTCAGGGATACTTCAAACGCTTTGCGGAGCGTCTGAAGCGCGGCGGGAAGTCCCCTAATCCTGCCGTGCTGTTTTTCGACGGAGCTGCTGCGGACGCCGACAACTCCAAAAGCATTTCCACACGCGAGGCTTTGGCTCTTGCCGCAGCGCTGTCCGCGGACTCCCTTATCACCGGAGTGAGCGCGGGTCTGAACGATCTGAACGTTCCCATGCTTGCGGTCGTTTCCTTTGCGGCAGGACTTCTTTCCATTTCTGTCGGCTGGCGTCTGGGACGTAAAATAGCGTCCCTTAAGATAAATCTCGGCTGGCTTTGCGGCGCGGCGCTGATAATCCTTGCTTTCCTTAAATAAGGGCTACAAATAATGGCAGCTGCCGGATAGTTCTTCCGACAGCCGCCATTGGCTTTTATTAGATTAAAGTTCCGCAACCTTTGCCTGAAGCTCGTCGTTTACTTCGCCTACAAGCATTACGATAGTATCCGCAATGGATTCTCTTGTGGTAGCCCAGTCTGTACCGTGCATTGCAGCTCTTGTACCAACATTGTCGCCGCCCTGTGTTGTGTAGGAAGCGATATCGGTGGAGCAGCCCGATGCAAGGTCGTATACGGGGTACTGTTCTGCAAGCTTGTTGATCGCCTTGAGGTTGTCGAGGATTTCCTGCGACCACTGATAGTCGTCGAGAGCCTTTCTGTCGGAGATAGCGATCGCACCCTCGTCGTTTGCGCCGACGATGTTGCACTCGGAGAACAGAGCAACGCCCTGCGGGTTAGCAGCGCCCTTACAGAGAGCGAAGCCGATTATCTTAGCGGTCTGATACGGGTCGGAGCCTGCGGGAGACGGTACGGGAGCGATTCCGAGGTTTTCGGGTTCGATCTTGGTAGTCCATGTAGCAGGGTCTGATCTTACAGCGTATGGTCCAATGATGTAGAAGAGCTGTCTGCCCTCGCCCATCATCTGAGGCTGTTCAGCCCATGAGAACTGCTCTCTGGGGAAGATAAGTCCGTTTGTGAACAGTTCGTACTGGAAGTTCATTTCCTTTTCCATTCCGGGGTCATTAAGATTGCAGACAAGCTGACCGTCCTTAGTGCTTACGGTAGGAACGCCGCCCGAGCAAAGCAGGGAGTTTTCAGCCCAGTAGCCGTCCAGACCCCACTGGTCGTTCTCTTCGTCAACGAAGTCCTGAAGCATGGACTTGAAGCTGTCCCAGTTCCACTCGCCAGCCTCGTACATCTCCCAAGGATCGTCAAAGCCGTTTGCTTCGATAGTCGCCTTATTGTAAAGAACGATCTCCTCGGTCTCAACTGTCGTTACGAACTGGAAGTGCTTGCCGCCGAAGTTGAAGGTTTCCATAGCGTTTTTGGTGTTCTGCCAGATAGCGGAGTTCATATCAATATAGTCGTCAACAGGCTGGAACATTCCGCTGATGATTCCCTTGGGGTAGTTGTAAACGTCGTCGCCGGGGAAGAAGTCGATACCCTCGCCGCCGAGAACGTATGTAGAAAGGTCGTTGTAACGGTTCTCCCAAGTTGTCTGGTAGAACTTTACAGAGCCGCCGTATTTACGTTCAAACATTTCAAGCGCAACGGATTTGGACGCGCCGTTTCCGCTGGGGTTGATATCGTAGTGAGCAAGCCACTTGATCTCTTTATTTTCAAGCTCCACGTCCTGAAGCTGAGTCATTGCATTTTCAAGGACTGATTCTTCGTCGCCTTTAAGTCCCTCTTCGTTTATTGCAACGGTAGCGGCTGTGGTCGTAATGGTTTCCTGAGTGGTGGTGTTTTCGGCTTCTCCGCCGCCTCCGCCTCCGTTACCGCTGTCGCCAGAGCCCTGATCGTTTCCGCCGCCGCAGGCAGCGAATCCTGCTGTCATTGCGAGAGCCATTATTCCCGCAAGAATTTTTTTAGTGTTTTTCATTAAATAACCTCCTACTTTAATTTTTTAAGAGTCAACATATTTGCAATATTATTATAACAAAATAAGTCAAAAATGTCAACTAACAGTTTAGATATTTTAGATTGCAGTAATTGTCGATTTTGCACAAAAATTTATAACATTTTTTCTTTGAGTAGAGCAATTTAACAAATAGGTAAAAAAAACTATGAAAAAGCTTATCACTTTTGTGCATAGAATAGTGTATAATTAATATAAGGATAAATGCGCCGTGCCGCTGCTGCGGATAAGCTCCTGCGGCTTACGGTTTACGGTCGGACACGCGGAAAGGGGGTCAGCCTATGAGCAAAAAAATCGTTCTGAATCAGCTCGGATACTGCCGCAATATGCGCAAAACTGCCGCACTTGTAGGTTATGCCGACGAGTTCAGCGTTGTGGACGCTTTAACGGGAAAGACCGTTTTTGAGGCTGCCGCTTCCGATCCCGTCTCAGACAAGGCTTCCTCCGATTCCGTTTCGGTATTGGACTTTTCCGCTTTCGACCGCTGCGGGAATTACTATATCCGCGCAGGCAGACGGCGTTCTCCTGTTTTTCCCATATCCGAAAATCCTTACGGCGAACTTAAAAAGGCGCTGCTGAAAGGGCTTTATTACAACAGGTGCGCTCCCCTTGAAAGACGTTTTGCAGGCGTACACGCTCACGGCTCCTGCCATTCGGAGCCCGTCCCGCTGTTCGGTTCTTCCGCAAAGCGTCTGGACGTTAGCGGCGGCTGGCACGATTCGGGCGGATACGGCAAATTCACTGTTTGTACCTGCGTTACGCTGGGACATCTTCTGTATGCCTACAAGCTGTTCCCCGAAAGCTTCGGTGACAGCTCGGACATTCCCGAATCGGGAAACGGTATACCCGATATCCTGAACGAGTGCCGCGTGGGTCTGGAATGGCTGCTTAAAATGCAGGCGCGTGACGGCGGCGTTTACCACAAGGTATCGTCCATAAAATCCGTTCCTATAATTATGCCCGAGGACGACATGACGGAGCGGTTCGTTTTTCCGAAATCCCATCAGGCGGCGACCTGCTTCTGTGCGGTGACGTCCCTTGCTTCGAGGATATTCCGTCCCTTTGACGAGAGCTTCGCCGACAGGCTGAACGAGGCCTCCTTCAACGCCTGGATATGGCTTATAAACAACCCTCACTACGAGCCTTTTGAAAATCCTCCCACGATCGCGGTAAACGCGGCGGGCGATTTCAGCGATGACGACCCGGACGACGAGATGTTCTGGGCGGTATGCGAACTGTATGAAACAACGGGCGAAAAGGCTTTCCATGACAGGATACTCGGTCTTTACGGTCACGTAAGCGTTACGGGCTTTGTCAACCGCGAAAACGGCGGCTTCGGCGCGCTAGCTTACCTTTTCGGAGATCAGCCGAAAAACGCGTTCGCGGAGCAGTCCATGAAGCTTCAGCTGAGAGTGCGGGCGGATAATCTGTACAGCCTCAGCCGAAAAAGCGGCTACGGTACGGCAAAGTCGGGTGAGGACTACGTCCGCGGCAGCAATATGTACTCAATGACGGACAGTATCGTGCTTATTCTGGCGTATAAAATTTTCAAGTGCGACGAATACATACAGACCGTCTGCGAACAGCTCGACTATATCCTTGGAAAAAATCCTATGGATATATGCTATGTTACGGGCTTCGGAAGCAGATCGGTCATGCACCCACACCACCGTCCCTCGGAGGCGGCTGACGTTGACGAGCCTATTCCCGGACTGCTGGTGTGCGGTCCGAACAAGGACGCTAAGGACAACTTTACTCAGTGGAATATCCCTGCGGATACTCCGCCCGCAAAGTGCTACTACGATATCCTGTACAGCTTTTCCACCAACGAATCGGCGATATACTGCAACTCGGCGGCGGTTTTCGTGACGGGGTATCTGGAGTCTGTTAATAAAATCGGATGACAAACAAGTCTGATAATATAAAAAAGGAATGATGATATTGAAGATCAAAAAAAGTATGTCCGCGATCGCGGCGATCGCAATGTGCGCCGCTATGCTCACCTCATGCAAAGACGCTTCCGCAGAGGGTGGGGACGTGCCTCAGGACGTTTCCGAAAGCACTTCGGCAAACACGCCTGTTGCTGTTACAATGGCGGCAGACCCCAACGAGGCTGAAGCGGGAGTACCCGTAAATCTGGAAGAGGGAGTGTCGGATAAAATGTACGGCAGGGCTATTATGAACGAGGGCAATCAGGCAAGGCTTGCTCATGCTATGAAAAAGGCAATGAACGGCGAGGAGGTAACTGTCGGCGTTATAGGCGGCTCTATCACTCAGGGAAGCTCGGCTTCCTCCACGTCAAGCTGCTATGCTTCGCTGTTCTATAACTGGTGGCTGACTAAGTTCCCCGACACAAATATCAACTTCGTAAACGCGGGTATCGGCGGTACTAACAGCTATCTGGGCGTTCACCGTGTGGACGAGCAGCTGCTGTCCTACAAGCCCGACGCGGTTATTGTGGAGTTCTCCGTAAACGACACGGACAGGACTATGAACAAGTACTCCTACGACAGTCTTGTGCGGAAGATTTTGTCCTGCGACAGCAATCCTGCGGTAATGCTTCTGTTCACCACCATGGAGGACGGCACAAGCTTGCAGGACGTTCACAAGGAGATAGGCGCAGCTTATGATCTGCCCATGCTCAGCTACCATGACGCGGTTTACCCCGAGGTTGCGGCGGGAAATCTTGTATGGAGAGACATTTCTCCCGACAATATCCACCCCAACGACGCGGGTCACGACATTATCGGTCAGATAGTTTCACGCTATCTGGACGGCGTTTACGACAGTCTTGACAAGATAACCGAAGAGCCGTCTGCGTTTTCTGCGGAGGGTCCCACAAAGGATTATTTCGCAAACGCGAAAATGCTCAGCGCGGCGGATATTACGGCGACGTCCTCCGAAGGCTTCGAGGTTGTGGACAAGACTTTATACGACCAGTTCCACAACAACTGGAAAACCGAAGCGGGCGGAAGTCTTACCTTTGACGTTGAGTGCAGGAATTTCGGCGTATTCTTCCTGTGTACCACCGACGGCAAAAGCGGCACTTACGAGGTCTATGTTGACGGCGAGCGCAAGGGCAAGCTTGAAGCCGACTTTACGGGCGGCTGGGGCAATTACGGCAACACCAAGCAGATAACGCTTACAAACGAAGTCGCCGCTCACAATATCGAGATCAGACCTGCCGAGGGCAGCGAGGACAAGGGTATTACTATTCTCGGACTTATGGTGTCATAAGCGGAAGTCTTGCGACCCATTGTGAATACTATATAAATATTAAAGAGGACAGAGCGTTTTAATGGCTCTGTCCTCTTTTTTGTGTGTGAAAAATTATTCGTATGACTTTTTCAGTGCTGCGGGTTTGCGGCTCAGGTACAGGCAGTATATAACGGCGATAAGGATAGTCGCGCCCATATATACCCATTCCATAGTAATATTCTCGCCTGCAAACATTGAAAAGGCGTCCACCAGACTATGTACGACAATACATACCAGCAAGCTGCCGGATTTGTAAAATACGAACGTGAAAATATATCCCCACGCAACGGCGAAAAGCACTTGGATTACCGTTTCAAGGTTTGCCTGTCCCGCCAAGAGATTGACTATGTGTCCTATGCCGAATGTCACGGCGGTAATTGTAATTGCCACGGGGACGGGGTCTTTTTTCAGCAGGATACGGAACAGGAAGCCGCGGAAAAGCATTTCCTCGATAAAGCCGATAAGCAGCATTGAGAGTACCGCAAATACCTGTGAAACGCCGCTGTACGCCAGAGCGAAGCCCCGCCACAGGTTGCCTGTCATAAGTATAAGCATCGGTATGTAAAACCAGTAATCGGAGGCTTTGCCCTGCCACTTGACAAGTCCGTATTTTTCCTCAAGACGGTACTTTTTCACAAAAGCGAAGATACCCGCCGCTATAAGCAAAAGTCCAAGAAGCATAAATATGCTGTCGTCGCCTAAATTGCCCCTGATCGTTCCACTGACGCAGCAGTAGACAACGATCCAGAGTATAGAAAAGGTAAGCTCGCTTTTTTCATATAATTTTTTCATTTCATTTATTCCTTTCCTTTTTCGTTTTGGACGGCTAATACCTCACCGCGATAGGCGCGTTCCAGATGTGCGGCAACGACGGTTTAGTCGTATACCAGCGAGTTGTTT
>JAIEDQ010000124.1 GCA_029067895.1 Oscillospiraceae bacterium
GATCAGCGTGAAAGCGAGCGGAAGCTTCAGCTCGCATACAACGAGATCGAGGAGATCATCAACGCCACGGATTCCGTTATCGCCGACAGCGATCTCGAAAACGGCACTATTTTCGGCGTCGGCGACTTTTCGGATTACAATGTCGATATGAAGAACATAGGCGAGCTGAAAGTCGGCTACGAAAACTACAACGTTACCGTTCACCCCGACGACCGCAAGGCGGCGAGAAAGTTCAGCAGCATACGCAAGGCGGGGAAATTTTCCGAGGAGCTGCGTATTTTCAACTTTAAGGATAACCGTTATTATTGGTGGAGATTTACGAGCGTCCACTCGGTGAACGACGCGGGCGAGATCACCCGAACGCTCAGCGTCGCAAGCAACATCGACGCGGAAAAGCGCGCGCGGCTGGAGCTTGAGCAGGAGCGTATCCATGTTGACGAGGTAATGAACAAGCTCGGCGCAGGAATTCTCACCGTCGAGATATACGGCGAGCGCAAGGCGCATATTATTTTCAGCAACGACAGCTTCTGGAGGCTCATCGGCGTTGAGAGAACCGACGACCTTTCTTTCTTTGACAAGGTCTATTCCGGAGTTGACAAGGAAGGACTTCGGAAAATAGAGGACGCCGTAAAAATGGGCGGAAAATCGAACATCTTCTATCGTGTTACGCGGCAGAACGGCGAGAACGCCATGCTCGAGCTGGCGGTGGGTCTTGCGAGCGTTGACGAAAGCCGCCGCGTCTATATGGTGATCGTTTCCGATGTTACCGCGCAGTATAACGACCGCCTGAAGTTCGAGGCTATCGTCCGCAATTTCCACGACGGGCTTGCGCTCATTCAGACGAGTGAAAAGGGCATTGAGATAACATACGCCAACGAGAAATTCTATAACGTGCTGGACGTTGAGCCCGACAACACCCAGCGGGTGGGCGAGCTTATCGGGGCGGCTATGGAATCAGGCGCGCAGACGGAGGACGTGTTCATTATGCGCGGCGGCGCGAGCCATACCATACGTCTTCACGTTGACGAGATCGGCAATCCGAGCGTAGGCGTTACAAACTGCATAGTTGCGGCAAGCGACGTTACGCTTGCCCGAGCGGAGTCGAAAAACCGCATTGCCGAGCGCACCGCAAATGCGGACGCGGGGCTTTACGATGAGGTGAACGAGATAAATTACGCTTCCCGAACTTCAAGGCTTACATATTTTCGCCGCGCCCCCGACCGCGCCGCCGCCGCGAAGCCAGCTTCGATCGACGATGTAATAAACGGCTGGGGCAGAAAATACGTTGCTGAAAAGGACTTTAATGCATTTGCGGACTTTATAAACGCTCCCGCCGACAATCCCGACTTTACAGATTCGTACTGCGTTGTTGACGTTCTGGACGTGGAAGGCGACGGGGAGTATCACAGTCTCGGAATGGTTCTGGTGCGTCTGACCGGCGACGTATGTATGCTGTTCATTCGCGACAGAGCGCGTGTGGACGATTCTGTGACGCTCAGTCAGGTCGCAGAAACCTACCGCCTTTACACTCTTGTGGCGGAGCTTACTCACACCACGGTAATAGAGATAGATCACATTGAGAAAAAGACCACATGCTCGCCGTCAATCAGCGAATACTATACAGGCGATCTCAACTACGGCGATGTTTCAAACGAGGCGACCTCCAAGCAGGGACCCATCGTTCACCCGGACGATCTGGAAATGTACGCTCAATTTATGGGCGATATCTATACTTCGGATAAGCCGCTGTCGGTGACTGTCCGTATGAAAATGGCGGACGGCTCGTTCAAGTGGAACAAGCTTACGATATCCATTTCAAGAAGCAAGGACGGCAGAGCGCTGACCTCCTTAAGCACGATAAATCTCGTTCACGACGAGGTGATAGCTCAGGAGAAGGCGCGGCGGGCAGACGAGCTTCTTCGCCGTACGGTTTCGCATATCCCAATGGGCGTTTCAGTTTACAAGCTGGAAAAAAACGAGCTTGTGACGCTCTATAAAAGTGATTTTATGGATACGCTCTTCGGCGGCGAGGACGAGGCTTTGGAAAGCTATAACGCAGCGGCTCTCAAATTCCTAATGGAGAACAGCTTTGACGAGGGAAGCACCGAGGGCAGCAAGGTCACTCGGCTCGGGCGCGCGAACGGCGGGGAAATGTGGGTAAACACGCATTATCGCGTCATAAACGACGACGGTTCGATCACGGCATACGCTGCGGTCTCCGACGTGACGGAACAGATAGAAAGCCGCCGCCGCGAGGAGGCTCGTGAGGAAACATACCGCATGGTACTTAACGACACGGGTACGATGGTGTTCGATTACGATCCCGCTGCGGACAGGTTCAATTTCCTTATCCACTCGGGCGACAGCGAGCTTCAGACGGTGGAAAAGATCACCGATAATATACAGATGTTTACGACGGTTCCGCCGGAAGACCGCAAGGTGTTCCTCGGAACGCTTCTGAAGCTTGCGAAAACCGCAGGCGAGGAGGAGGTTATCGTTCACGTTGCTATCGGCGGATATCCGCGGCGTTATAAGGTATTGTACAAAAGCATTCTGGACGAAAGCGGGAACATTTACAAGGTAGTTGGAATGGCGCAGGACGTGGAGGACGAGGAAACGCGCCTTGAAAGCGTTCAGGCAAAAGCGATGTACGACACGCTTTGCGTGGATATCTTCAACAAGCAGACCACCGAGGCGCAGATACGCGCCGAGCTTGAACGCAGCACGAGCGGCGTTCTGATGATGGTTGACGTGGACGATTTCAAGAGCATAAACGACACGCTTGGGCATATGTTCGGCGATGAGTTCCTGAAAAAATTCGCGTCCACCGTGAAGTCGGAGTTCCGCGAGTCGGATATCGTCGGGCGTTACGGCGGCGACGAGTTTTTCGTGTTTATGCCTCACGCAACAGCCTCTCTTGCCGAGAAAAAGGCGAACCGACTGCTTGAGAGGATCTCCCAGATCGAGGTTCCGCTGAAGGACGGCGTTAAGAGCAGTATCGGCATAGCGTCCGTTTCTCCCGCAAACCGCGAGTATAAACGCTTGCTCAAGCAGGCGGACAGCGCGCTGTATCAGGCGAAAAACCTTGGCAAAAACTGCGTCGTCGTATTCGACGGCGCAACGATGAGCGAGGAATCCTACCGCACTACCGAGGCGGCGGATCACGGCAGAAAGAAAGTCGCACAAAGCTCCAACCCGGACACTGCGGCGTCGATAATAATGCGCATATTCAGTGCGCTTTACTCCAGCGCAGACGTTTCGGAGGGCATCAATAGTATACTTGCGTTTATCGGCAAGACGTTTGACGTAAGCCGCGCGTACATCTTCGAGGACACCGACGACGGGCTTTATTGCTGCAACACGTTCGAGTGGTGCGGCGAGGGCGTTTCGTCGGAGAAGGAGTCGCTTTCGTGCGTTTCCTACGAGGAGGATCTCGGCGGGAATTATCTTGATAATATGGACGATGACGGGATATTCTATTGTCACGATATCAACGAGCTTAGCGACGTTCAGCGCGATATTCTGGCGCGGCAGGGGATAAAATCTATGTTGCAGTGTGCTATTTACGACAACGGCAAATACAAGGGCTTCGTGGGCTTTGACGAGTGCCGCAGCAACCGTTTCTGGACGCAGGATCAGATAGATTCCCTCGTGCTTATTTCCAAGGTGCTGTCGATCTTCCTTGTGATGTACCGCACGCGGAAAACAACGCACTTAGCCTGAGATCTGTTCTCGACAATCTTCCGCAGATGCTTTTTATTGCGGACGGAGAAACGCTTGAGATACTGTACTGCAACAAGGCGATAGAGCAATACTTCGGCAAGACCGGGCTTGGAATGTGCTGCTTTGAGCAGGTCTGCGGCGGTGATCCCGATGAACGCTGCCCCGTAAAGCAGCTCCGAAAAGCCGGCAGCTTCGAGATCTTCAGCCCGATCCTGAACAAAACTATAACCGGTCAAGCGACCGAGGTCAAATGGAAAGGCAAAAAAGCGTTCCTTGTAAACTGTTACAGTTAAGAGTTGATTTTTAAGCGCCGGTTCCGGTTCAGAGTCTAAACAGAAGCTATACCAAATTCAAAGCGTTTTTGGGGAATTCAAGTCCCGTTACTCGCATAGAATAAAGTCCGCAAATGGCGTAACAAAACCGTTTGTGGACTTTTTGTTTTATGCGGATTGGGTTTTGTCCGATATTTTTATTTCAAATTATTTTTGAAAAATTGTACCATTTTATCAAAAGGAATAATATCGGTCCTGTCGTACAGATCGGTATGGACAGCGTTAGGTATAATAAGCAGTTCCTTGTTTTCGGGACAGGGATTGCCATTCATCATATTTGCAAAAGCGTCTTTGCTGAAATAACATGAGTGAGCTTTTTCACCGTGGATAACAAGCACCGCATTGCGTATCTCGTTGCTGTAGCAAAGAATGGGCTGATTGAGGAACGACATACAGCCGATCTTGTTCCAGCCGCCGTTGGAATTGAGAGAACGGGGGTGATAGCCTCGGTCGGTCTTGTAGTAATCGTAATAATCCTTTACGAAGAAAGGAGCGTCGTCGGGCAATGGGTCAACAACTCCGCCGCCAAGCTCGCAGCTTCCGCTTTTGTAGTCGGCAATACGCTGCGCGCACATAACTTTGCGTTTTTCGTAACGTGCCGTCTCGCTGTTCTCCTCGTCAAAATATCCCTGCGAATTGACCCTGCTCATATCGTACATTGTGGAAGCGACTGTCGCCTTTATGCGTGTGTCAAGTGCGGCAACATTCAGAGCCATTCC
>JAIEDQ010000125.1 GCA_029067895.1 Oscillospiraceae bacterium
GTCCTTTCGGAAGTTTTCAATTATATTATACATGATTTTTTCGGAAAAAGCAATACAATTTTCGTGCAATGCCGATACAGAAGTTTTCCCGTCTCGGAAACAAAATTTGCCGCCATCACTATAGATGTCGGCATGGGTAAAGGCTCAGCTTTTCGTGCAAGCTTTATATAAAATCTATTTCCCGTCTCGGAAACAAAATTTGCCGCTATCACTATAGACGGCGGCATGGGTAAAGGCTCAGCCTTTCTGATAATAATTGATTTATCCTGCTATGGTATACGCCGATTTTCGGTCTGTCGGCAAGCGCTTTCCGACAGTGTTTTGACCTGTCCGTTTTTACTTTGCGGCATTTGTGCGGTATTACCTTAAAATGTGTGAGAACCTTGACGCTTTTTGTCGATTAAAGAAAATTTATGGCAGGCTGTGCATAAATATGTTGACGTAAGCCGCCTGCGGTGATATAATAAATATGTTTTGTGAAAAACCGAGATATTATAGTTTGGGGGAGATATTTATGAAAAATACCAAAATCGGAACAGCCGTTATTAAAGCTGCGCTGCTTCTGCCGCTGGCTCTCTGCCTTTCGAGCTGCGGAGCAAAGTCTGTCAATCTGAACGATTACCTTACTATCGAGTGCAATGGTATCGACACGGCGGGCAAGGCAAGCTTTTCAGTTGACGTAGAACAATTTGTTGAGGACAACGCCGAGGCTCTCGGTCTGGAGGATGCTTCTTTCGGTTCGCTTCTGGTGGTTTACGACGACTTTTACAACAAGCTTGACGGAGAGCTCGACAAGACATCTGAACTTTCCAACGGCGACAAGATCACCTTTAAGTGGGACGACATTGACACTAAAAAGTTCAAGGAAAAATATTCCGTAAAGCTGACTTTCTCCGACGTACCTTACGAGGTAAGCGGTCTTGAAGAGGCAAAGGCATTTAATCCGTTCGATTACATAACCGTTACCTGCGAGGGCTTTGCTCCCTACGGAAGGCTCAGTATCAACAGGAACGGTGAAAATCCCATATCGGGAATAAGCTATCGCTCCGACAAGGCTGACGGTCTCAGCAACGGAGACAAGGTCATCATCACCGCGGAGGCAGGCAGCGATCTTAAAGAATACTGCATGAGCAAGGGCTATTTGCCCTCCGAGACCGAGTTTGAGTACACCGTAAGCGGTCTTGCAAGCTACGCAACAAGACTGGACTTTATTCCTGCGGACTCCATGACAAAAATGGACAGCCACGCACAGGACGTTTTCAAAGCCAATGTTGCCAAGAACTGGACTGACAGCGAGTCCCTCAAGGGTGTTGAGCTTATAGGAAATTACTTCCTTACTCCGAAGGACGCTTCTATTTCCACAAATACATACAATTACATTTATTTCATTTACAAGATCACAGCCGAGCATGAGGAAGGCGGTACTTTCGATTACTATTATTATTCCTACTACACAAACATTATCCTGCTGGACGACGGCACTTGCTCCTTTGACCTGAACGATATTACCGTACCCGAGGGCAGCAGCTTCTTCGGCTCGATCTCCGGCGAGGCATTCTCCACAGGCAAGTATTACTACAAGGGCTATGAGGATCTTGACAGCCTGTTCAACAAGCAGGTAACTGCAAAGATCGACAAGTATCAGTACGAGTCCACCGTAAATCAGTAACGGCAGTCTGACAGTACAGTCTGACCGTAAAATTCAAGAGGATAGAAACGGAAGCGTTTTTATCCTCTTTTTATTTGTACGGCTTCGGCTACCGGGCAGCAAAAAACGTCCCCCATAGAAGATATGGGGGACGCGTTTTATTTGTTGATTTTATCAGAAAATCAAGCCTTGCCAACAGAACCGAACAGCTCCATTTTCTCCTTAACGGTAGCCTTGATAGCCTCAAAGCCGGGAGCGAGAAGCTTTCTGGGGTCAAAGCCCTTGCCCTGCTGATCCTTGCCCTCTTCAACGTACTTTCTTGTTGCAGCCTGGAAAGCAAGCTGGCACTCGGTATTAACGTTGATCTTAGCAACGCCGAGGGAGATAGCTTTCTTTATCATATCCTCGGGGATACCTGTTCCGCCGTGGAGTACGAGAGGCATATCGCCAACCTTTTCCTTAACGGCAGCAAGTGTGTCAAAGGAAAGTCCCGCCCAGTTTTCGGGGTACTTGCCGTGAATGTTTCCGATACCTGCCGCAAGCATTGTAACGCCAAGGTCTGCGATCTGCTTGCACTCGTTGGGGTCAGCGCACTCGCCAGCGCCGATAACGCCGTCCTCTTCGCCTCCGATAGAGCCAACCTCGGCTTCAAGGGAAATTCCCAGAACGTCGCAAGTGTTTACCAGAGCGGTGGTCTTAGCGATATTTTCTTCGATAGGGTAGTGAGAACCGTCGAACATGATGGAGGAGAAGCCTGCGTTGATACAAGCCTTTGCGCCCTCAAATGTACCGTGATCAAGGTGGAGAGCAACGGGAACTGTGATGTTAAGCTCCTCGAGCATACCCTCAACCATGCCTACAACAGTCTTGTAGCCGCACATATACTTGCCTGCGCCCTCGGAAACACCGAGAATAACGGGAGACTTCAGCTCCTGAGCGGTAAGGAGGATAGCCTTTGTCCATTCCAGATTGTTGATGTTGAACTGACCTACAGCGTACTTGCCTTCGCGGGCTTTGTTCAGCATATCCTTTGCGGAAACGAGTCTTGACATAATAAAAACATTCCTTTCGAGGGAAATTTCCTGTTTTGGGGAAAATTCCCGATATTTTCATATAAGCTTATTATACAGTATTTTCACAAAAAAAGCAATAGTTTTTGTAAAATTTTCACGGACGTCATTTGGCGGACAAATTTTTTTGAAAAATTTTTCTTTCCGTGAAAAATTCTGCCGTTCTGAATTGTATTCATTATATAAGACGTTCGCAGCCTCACTCACCAAACTTTTGAAAGGATTGATATTTATGAAAATGAGTAAAATTTTTGCGGCAGTATCGGCGGCAGTTATGGCGGTATCGGTTATCCCCGCGGCGGAAATATCGGCGTATACTATAGAGGGGTACTATGAGACTCCCTCTCCGATGGCGGCGTTTACCTCCGTGAACGAGCTTGCACAGCATCTTCGCAGCAACGGCGGAAGCGTAACTGTCCGCAACCCCTACACCGACGAGTTCTTTGCTTTCGAGGACGTGGAATCAATATGGGTACCCGAGGGATTTTCCGATTATGTTGACAGCATAACCAACATTTCTTTCGGCGACGCCTATTCTTCCGTGACCTTCTGCTTCAGCAACTCTGTCTACACCCTTTACGCCTACAACAATCAGACTGCCGGAAAGGTTCGGTACGACCGCATAAAATCCGCTAAAGACATGAAAAAGGTAAACGGCAGAACGGTTTACCGTGACAGAGACTACGACTATACCGGCGGAGACTATTGCTGGAAGCAGGGCGGCAAATATTTTCTTCTCGACGTTTCGGGCTCCTATGACAGCTTCTCATTCTGCAATGCCGAGGAGTATATGATACCCGAATATTCCTCCGAGGGACTGCGCAATATTTACGGCAAGCTGTACTATGTTCAGTCCGACGGAAGCTACTACGTGGGCTGGAAAAATATCGGCACGCAGAAATATTTCTTCGGCATGGACGGCGCGGCTCTTACCCAGAACACCGTTGTGGGTAACGTCAGATATATCTTTGCCGAGAACGGCGTGTGCGGCGGAAGATACACGGGCTGGGTCAGAAAGGACGGCTACAGATACTATTATAAAAACGGCACGTACGTTACGGGCGTGAATAAAATTTCGGGAAAGACCTATACCTTTAACAACAACGGTATCCTCCTGTACTGATACGGGAGGCACGGTCTGCTATGAAATTTAAAACTGTACTTTTTGCGGCATTATCGTCGGCGGTACTGCTTTCCTCCTGCGGAAACGCTCCTGACGACAGGGAAAGCGCGTCCGTGGCTTCCTACAGCTCGGAGCTGGAGTTCTACGACAGGTTTTCCAATGCCGAGGTTGAAAATATGGCGTTTTCCAAGCTTGGACTTTTCTCCCTTACCTGCGATTACGACACGCGGAATATAAAGATATACGAGGTCGGCGAGGAAATAGAGGTGCTCTATAAGCTTACCAATATGACGGGCATGACTATAGATACCGAGCTTCAGATAGCGGGCGGAAAAAGCATTGACGACATGGCATGGCTTTATGTTTCCGACGAAAACAGAAATCCCATAGCCACGGGCTGGTCGGAGGAAAAGACCTTTCTCCCCTACGAGACCTATGAGATACCAATAAAGCTGACCGTCCCCGACGGTGCGGCTGAGAAAAGCTGCCATCTTGCGGCAGGCATCGGCATACAGGTGTTCAACGACGATATAATCGAACGTATGCAGCTCAACTATTGCAGCGTGTCTATGGGAGTTATGTATGTACCTGTTACGAAGTAAATTTTTCCTAAACGCGGAAAATGATGAAAAACACAAAAAATGCATATTATTTTGTATAATGTGCCCAATAAATTAAAAGAAATTTTTCCCAAATCTAAAAAAATACCAAAAAACCCTTGTAATTATTTGCAGGATAGGTTATAATATGAATGTCGGCTTGAGTATATTGTTTTACCGATATATCTTTGTAAAGGAGTGTTATAAATGAATAACGATCAGACAATGACCTTTTCGGTCTGCGAGGACAGAGAGGGAAGCCTCAGAAAAAACCTTACCATTATTTATGACGCTCTGCGTGAAAAGGGCTATAACCCCATTAATCAGATCGTAGGCTATATTCTTTCCGAGGACCCGACATACATAACCACATACAACAATGCCCGAAGCCTTATCAGGCATATCGACCGCGACGAGCTTTTGCAGGTTCTTGTGAAATCTTATCTGGGCGAGTAAGACGTGTGCGTTATGGACGTGTTATCCATGGCGCACATTTTTACTTTGGCAAGTTTTTCCTATGTTATTCTATTGACATAATTTGTAACCGATCTGTAGTTTTATTTCGGGACAAAATGTGTTAAAATATACTTGTGATAATAATTACAGGCGTACCGAATAATATTGTTGTAATTCGATCAATCAATTTATTCGGAGGCGCTTATGCTTTACAAAGCTATGTTTCACAAAGCTATGTGTAAAAGAATTATCGCAGTATCGCTTGCTGCGGCGGGAATTGCCGTATCGTCCCTTTCGGGAACGGTCTCGGCGGAAATTCCGGCTGACGTAAATTCTCTCGACAGAACCTCCCACGGCTACGGTCAGGGAGTGGAAAAAGACGACAAAAACCGTCCCGTGGGCGCGGAAATGTTCAATAACGACTTCGGAGAGTACGGCTGCTGTGCCATGCTTGACGAGGATAAGGCTATCCACCTGACATTCGATCAGGGCTACGAAAACGGCTACACCGCTCCTATCCTCGACACACTGAAGGAAAAGAACGTCAAGGCGGTATTCTTCCTTACGGGAGACTACGCCGAGCGCAACGAGGATCTGGTAAAGCGCATGATCGACGAGGGTCACATTATCGGAAACCACGGAATGAAGCACGCTTCGCTCCCCACGCTTTCCGTCAGTGACGCCGAAAAGGAGATCATGTCCCTCCACGAATTTGTGAAGGAAAAATACGGCTACGAAATGAAATATTTCAGACCTCCCTGCGGGGAATATTCGGAGCAGTCTATGGCGGTCTGCTGCGGACTTGGCTACAAGACCATGCTGTGGAGCTTTGCCTACCCCGACTGGGATCCCAAAAATCAGCCCGACCCGACTGCCGCATTTGAAAAGGTTACCAAAGCGGCGCACGGCGGAGGGATATACCTGCTGCACAGTGTTTCCTCAACCAATGCGGAAATACTCCCGCGGGTAATTGACGAACTGAGAGCGCAGGGCTTCGAGCTTACGCTCCCGAACATCTAACTATGCTTTCATTAAAAGCGGCGATCTTCGCAAAAGCTTTTTAATGTTTTCCGGTCTGCCGATGCAGACGGCGGACTTTCGGACTCCTTGTTTTTATTTTATCTTGGCGGAACGTTCACTAATGCCTAAGCTTCCTCTTGGTATCTTAGGTATCGTTCCGCCGAATTTTTTTGTCCTGAGCTAATTCCCGCCGCTCCCCGCGTTTCTGCCGAGAGTCCTGACCGCTTTCGGGAAAACCGTTTTCAGCACGATACCAGTCAGTATCCCCGCCGCCGCAGAGCTTGCCGTAAGTATGGGCGCATAGGCGAACACAGAAGCCGTGCCGAGAAGCAGCCATGCGGCGCAGAGCTGTCCCAAGGAGTGAGCGAGGGCGGCTGAAACGCTTACCGCAATATAGGAAGCCATTGTTCCGCGGAAAAGCAAAGCCGTAACGCAGAATGCCGCAAGGCTTCCGCAAAGGGACATCACACCCGCCGATACGCCTCTGGTCAGAAGCACAAAGCCCGCTTTCAGAAGCGTCAGCAGAAGCGCGGAGGGTATATTCACGCAAAGTATCGCCAGCATGACGGCGACGTTGGAAAGTCCTATTCTCATTCCCGCGGGCAGAGCCGCCGAGAAAATGCTTTCCAGCCAGTTGAGCGCGGCGGATACCGCAAAAAGAAGTCCCATGAACGCCGCGTATCGTGACGGACTTGCTCCGTCGGGCTTGAATTTTATTTTCATCTCAGCACCACATCAACACCGCTTTCCTCCGAGCCGCTTTCGACTGTAACCGCCGTTCGGTTCGGCACGCAGATTATAGCTTCCCCCGCGCGGGAAATGCTCCCCGTCCGCATACATATTTTATCGTGACAGTCACTTTCCGTAACGGAAATTTTTCCCTCCCGCACCGTGAAAACCATTTCTCCCGCTTCGGGAAATGAGTACTCTCCGTCGCGGTCGAGAGGTATCACCGCAGCCGTTTCCCCGCCGCAGACTATCACAGCGCGGACATCTCCCGCGGAAAATATCCCCGACAGAAAATACACTGCCGCTGCTGCCGCAAGTATGACCGCTGCCGCGGCGATATCCCACGGGCGGATAAGCTTTCTTTCATCATTCATAGTAAAAACCGCCGCTTTCTTCAAGGACAAAGCCCTCGCAGTTTGAGTACACCCTGCCGTCCGCGGCAATGGCGACGACCTGAAAATCCTCGCTGGCAAGCCATTTTTCCAGACTTGCCGTCCCCTCGGTGAAAATAAGCGTGGATAAGAAATCCGACATTATCCCGCCGTTCGGGGTATCCGACGGGACGATCACCGTCGCCGAAGCAAAGTCGGTCACAACGGGTCTGCCACTTGTTATATCCATTATATGGCAGTATTTTTCCGTACTACCCTGCGGTACAAAATATCTTTCATAGCCGCCGCTTGTGGAAATAAACGCGGAGTCGGTCTCGATTATCCCTGCGTAGCCCTCGCCCGTCAAAGGGTTTGTAAGACCCGTCCGAAACAGCTTGCCGTCAGGCTTTGAGCCGTACATGAGTGTGGAGGAGCTGAGGGATATAACCGCGTATTCCGTGTCCGTTTCTTTCAGCGCGGCATACGCCCTGTCGCAGGCGTAACCCTTGGACACCGCCCCGAAGTCAAGCTTTGCGGTATCGGGAACGCTTTCCGCAAAAACGTCGGGAAGCCTTTCCAGAACAGCGGATATTTCCTCCTCCGACGGGACGCGGGGGCTGTCCGTGGAAATGCCCCACAGCTCGGTAAGCTCGCCGCAGTAAATGTTGATACTCTCCCCGTAAAGCCTGTTCAGCTCCTGCGTTCGGGATATGCAGTCGGCGTACAGCTCGTTTTCGGGAAGTGCATTCGCAGCTTCATCATAGCACAGATCGAACGCCTCGCTCATGTCGGTAAAAAGCTGTTCCATTTCGGAAAGTGTTAGCTTCGCCTCTCCGCCGTGAACCGACATCTGCGCATAGGTGTCGAAAATAAAGCTTTGGGAGGACGCTTCGCTTCCCGCAGTCTCCGACCCGCATGAGCAGAGCAGGGCTGCTGAAAGCGCGATACCCGCCGCAGAAGCTATATGGCGGCGGAAAAGAAGTCCCGACAAAAAAATCACTCCCGAAAAATCATATATAAATATTTTACTATAATCCTCGCCGGCAGTCAATAGCGGAGTGGAAAATAGCACGTAAATCAATTTATCGCCTTTATGGACAAAGCGAAATTTTTCAAAAAATACCGGGCAGCGGTTTTTCCGTTACCCGGTATTACAATCTATTAAATCAGGAATGACTGTCCGCAGTATTTGCAGTATCCTCAGAGGCTTCGGACAGTGCGTTATGCTTTTTCATAAGCCGCTTTTTGCAGATAAAGTAGGCGGGTATCAGGAACAGGTCAGCAAGCACCCATGCCGTGGGCGAAGCAAAGCAAACCGCTGTAAAGCCGTATATCCTTACCATGTGGGCTATGAACCATCTGCCGATCATTTCCAGAATTCCCGCAAAGGTGGCTGTGGGAGAAAATCCCATGCCCTGTATGAAAAATCTCACAATATTTACCAGAGCCAGCGGGAAATAAAACGCCGACAGTATCGTCAGGAACTGCTTTACAAGCGGGAGAAGATGCCTGCTTTCCTCGTCCAGGAAGATCATGGCAAGGTTGTTTCCCGCAAAGAAAAGGAACAGAAAAGCCGCCGCCGCGTAGATAGCTCCAAGAAGCACGCAGGCTCCCAAGCCCTTGTTGAGACGTTCCCATTTTTGAGCGCCAACATTCTGACCCGAATAGGTCGCCATTGTCGAGCCCATTGCGTCAAAGGGACAGGCTATGAACATGGACAGCTTGTTCGCCGCCGTTACAGCCGTTACATAGGTAGTTCCCAGCTCGTTCACCGCGGTCTGGAGCATTACGCTTCCGATGCCGGTTATGGAGTACTGAAGTCCCATGGGAAGTCCCATAATAAAAAGTCTGCCGATATGCCTTGCGCTGAAAATCCAGTCGTCCCTGTCCATTTTAAGTATGGCATAGCTTTTGCACACCCGCCACAAACAGCCGAAGCCCGATACGAACTGGGCGATGACCGTTGCCAATGCCGCGCCGAAAACGTCCAGCTTGAAAAAGAAAATAAACACCATATCAAGCACGATATTCACCGCCGAAGCGATAACGAGCCAGCTTACGGGAGTTTTGCTGTCGCCCAGAGAGCGGAGTATTCCCGCGGTCATGTTGTACAGGAAATAGGCGGGAACTCCCGCAAAAATCGTGAAAATATAAGTATGCGCCCTGTCGAAAATATCTTCCGGGGTGTTTGTAAAGTGCAGAATTTCCGTGCAGAAGATAAGCGTTACCGCAGTAATGACCGCCGCAAGGAAAATGCAAAGCCAAAGCGCATTTGTAACGTATCGGCGTAACTGCTTATAGTCTTCCGCTCCGAACATCTGGGCAACGGGAATGGAAAAGCCGCTGCATACACCCATAACGAAGCCGATAACAAGAAAGTTTACCGAACCCGTACTTCCCACCGCGGCAAGAGCCTTGTAGCCGAGGAAACGTCCAACGATAGCGGTGTCCGCCACGTTGTAGAGTTGCTGAAATAAAAATCCGAATAAAAGCGGAATTCCGAAGCCCAGTATCAGGGTCATGGGTTTTCCTTTCGTTAGATCCTTTGAAGCAGCCATTGCAGCCTACCCGCTTTCGTAAAATTTGCCGTTTTCTGTTTGCTTTTTTATACGGCAGTAAATCTAAGTATATGCCATTTTGCACAATAATTCTACTGTATTTTTGTGCGAAATTTTGAACTTTTTTCGTATTAAAAAGAATACGGAACTGCCGTATATCCATGAGACAGTTCCGTACTTTATTTATTCTAATACAGTTCTTCGTCGTCCTCGCTCGGCGTCAATGCGTCCACCGAGGAAAAATCAAAGCCGCTTTGGGACGTATCATTGCTGTCGGACGTATTTCCGTAGTCCGAAGCCGACCCGCCCGTGTCGTTCCATGTGGCGCTGCCGTCCCCGAAGCAGGAATAGTTAGTCCGTGCAAAATATTTCTTCATACCGCTTACAATTGCCGAAGCGAACTTCTTCTGGTACGCGGGGTCGGCAAGAGCCATAGCCTCGCTGTAGTTGGTGACAAAGGCTGTTTCCACCAGAACTGAGGGGAAATCCTGCTGCTGTGTCACAAAGAAATAGTTGTACTTCTCGCCGCGGTTCATACCGCTTGACGAGCCGTGTACCTGCGTGAGAACCTCTCCCAGCGCCTCGGAAATATACTTCGCAAGGGGCTGTGAGAACGGCGTGAAGTAGTACGCCTCGCCGCCCTTTGCAGACTCTCCCGCCGAGTTGCAGTGTATGGAAACGAACATATCGGGGTTATACTGCCGCGCGTCCGAAGCACGCTGCTCCGTAACGTAGGTCTGGCTTTCGGTTTTCAGACGGATAACGTTTGCGCCCTCGTCCTTGAGTATCTGTTCCACATACTTGGCAATGGCAAGATTTGCCTCCTGTTCCTTGATGTGACCGATAGCTCCGGGGTCAAACGCGGACGCGCCCGTGTAGCCGTGTCCGGGGTCAATGACGATGGTCGCGCCGCTCAGGCTGTTTCGGCAGCCGTTGAAGCGCAGAACGAGATTTCCCTCACTGTCGTAGGAGGAGGTAAGTCCTCCGAAAACTCCCGCCTGACGAAGCCGCAGGGTAAGCTTGGTTTTGGTCATGTCACCCGATTTGGAAACGTTCCATGTACCCGTCGTAAACACCGCGCTGTCTGGGAAGGAAATGTCCCCCGCAGAAACGCTTGTAACGTAATCAAAGGTAAGCGTGATAGACCCTGAGTCAAACGCGGAAACATAGTAATTTCCGTTGCCGCCGTCGCTGTAGGACTGGTTGTCGTAGGTCAGGGAGAACGGTATCTTGACCGCGGTTTTCAGTTTAATGACGGTATCCGTACCGTCCTTGCCCGCGGCGGCTACCGACATGGGATTGCTGCCGAGAGGACGGTTGTCAAGCACATTGACTGCGTTAGTCCTGATGCGCTTGCCCGAATTGGTGAGGTAGTAGTCCGTGCCGTTGTAGGTAACGGTCTTCACTATGTAGTCCAGCGTTCCCGCGGGAAGTCTGGCGCAGTTTGGCGTAGGACTTGTTCCCGTTGTTCTGTAGTCGTACACCATGGTATTGTCGTTCTTGACCTCCAGCAGACTTCCGCTGTAGTCGTTTGCGACCTCCGCAAGGGCGTTTACGATAATTTTCGCGCCTGTTCTGGATTCGCTGATATTTCCCGACTTGGTGGGATAAGTGCCGTAAAACTCAATATTTCCGAGATTTATGTCCTCGCCCCGTTTTCCCGCGGGAGCGGTGTAGTAGCCAACGTATTTGGTGTAGTTGGAGTTAGGGTCAAGCTCGTCAAGCTGTCCCTCAACCTCTTTCAGGGTAACGCTTTTGCCGTTTACCGAAGCTGTTACCGTTGAACCGCGGTACGCTATCGCGCTGAGAGTTATGGTGGACTGCTCCTCTACACGCATAGTATCGTCCGTGGGGGAAACGCTTTTCAGCACGTTTACCGTTCGGGTTATCTTATAGGTGATGACCTTTGCCTTATTCTGGAATTTAAATGTGTTCAGACCCACATCAAGCTCCTCTGTGAAGTAGAAGCGTCCAGCCTCGTTAAGCTTGATCTCTTTGCCCTGATAGTAAACGGGGAAATTCGGGTCGAAAGAGCCCGCGAAAATAACTGTAGGCTCCTCTGTTTTAAAGGTGGTCTTGGTGGGCAGGGTCATTTCAAGCTCGCTGTTAAGACCCTCCACGTCGATCTGGTTGTCGTAATGCTTCATCAGCGCGCTTGTGGACTGCATAACGTCATTGTCCAGAGAGGACAGGGAGTGGAACGCGCTTCCGCCGTAGGAATCGTAATCGGAAGCTGCAATGACCTGCTTCACAAGCTCGTCGGGAGAACCCCAGCCCTCCGCATCAGTGCAGACACGCTGGTTCATGTGGTGGACGTAAAGGGGGATATCCGCTTCCTCGGCGTACTTGTTCCACCAGCCAACTATCTCCTTAAAGGGCAGGGAGCTGTCGCTCAGCGAGCCTTTTGCTTTCAGCATGATGAAGTCCGCGCAGCCGTTCCGGATATAGCTTACCGTATCGGCGTAGCCGTCTGTGAGAGCCTCGAAATCCACGGAGGTCTCAGAGCCGTTTTCCGTAGTGGTGTAGTTTGCCCATACATCGTTAAGGGATATTCCCACGGGAACGGTGTTGTTGGTACGTCTTACAGCGTCCGCCGCAAGGCTGAATATGTACGCGCCGTTGTCGGGAAGCCAGTTGTCATAGCCGATTCCCGAACCGTACTTGACGTAATCCTCAAGGGAAGTGTTGTTTTTGGAGGAATAGTAGCCGTCCAGAATAATTCCGTCAACGGGATACTTGACCGTAAAGCTGTGGACAATTATTGCCAGCCTGTCAATGCGGGAGCGCAGATCGTCCTCTTTGAGATTGTCCAGAACGCAGTCCAGACTGAAATTCAGATAGACATAGAAGCCCCGTTCCTTAGCCGCCTCCACCGCATAGTCCACCGGCGGACGTTCAACGGTCTCGTTCATGTCCGCGCTGTAGAAGATCTCGCCATTTCGGTCGGTCATTATTATAATGGAATTAAGGTTGTTTTTCTCGGCAGTATCCAGCATTTCCGAAACACTTGCGGAAATCTGCTCCTCGGTAAGAGGCTCGCCGTCCTCGTTCGGTACGGCAAAGTCCACAGTCGGGGTAACGTAAACTCCCCGCATATTTTCGGGAAAGCTGTACATAGGAGCCATGTCCGGTTCCTCAAACACGGGCAGAGTTTCGTCTCTTCCGATATCGGGCTGAGGGGCAATTACGGTGATATTTCCGAAATCCTCCTCCGTTTCCGCGGAAACGGAAATTCCGCCAATACCAGACAAAAACTGAGCGCAAATGGAAAATGCCGTCAGCAAACCCGCTATTCTTCGTGATTTCCGCCGTTTCCGAAAAGCGGGATGATTTTCTCTTTTTCTTTTCATTTCATCTCATTTCCCTTTCTTTAGAGTTTTTGTTCTACTTTATTTTTCTATATTTTTTATTTCCTTTGAGACCTGTGCGGAAACCTCCGCCGCAGGATTGAAAACCGAATCGTATCGGTACAGCGCAACTCCGCCGTAATTTCCGAGAGCCTTTGCAAGCTTCATCTGACGTGCCAGAATGTCGCTGTTTTCCAGCCATTCCCGTTTTCCGCTGCCCGCGTAGTTATCCTCCGCACCTATCTTATAGGCGGCAAGACCGATAACAAGCTTCACGTCCGAGCTTTTAACCATGCCGTTCCAAAGTGAGATCACGTCCGCGTAGGGAAGCGCGGCGTTGTCAAAGCCGAAATAAACCTGCGGCAGAATGTAGTCGCAGTAGCCGCTTTCGGAGCACCATTTCCGCACGTCAGCGTAAAGCTCGCCATAGTTGTTTTCCACGCTGCCCTGGGGGGAAATTCCAAAAACAGCCGTGTCATTTGCGGAATGTACAGCCTTGTAAAGCTTTTTCACCATTTTGTTAACGTTTGCGATCCGCCAGTCGGAAAGGGACATACCGTTTCCCGAAGCGGAATAGGCGGCGCTGTCAAAGCTTTTGTCGGTGGTGGGGTAGAAGTAGTCGTCTATCTGGATACCGTCCACCTTGTAGTTTGCCGCGATCTCGGTTATTCCCGCGGCGATCAGGTCGGTGACCTCGTCATAGGCAGGGTTGAGGTACCACCTGTCACCCGACTTGACTATGTACTCACCGCGCTTGCTGTTGTACCATTTTTTAATAGTATAGCTGTCGTCGATCTTTTCAATCTGGGAAGTGGTCATTGTCCGCATGGGATTTACCCAAGCATGAACGGAAATTCCTCTCTCATGAGCGCACTCGATCATAACCTGAAGCGCGTCGAATTTGTTTTTCGTACCTATAGTTCCGTCAAACTGTTCTCCCGACGGGAACAGCTCCGAGTCGTAGTAAGCGTCCCCAAAAGCGCGGACTTGAACATAAACCGTATTGAAGCCCAGATCGGAAATATTGTCAAAATATTCGCCCACAGATTTTCTGAAAGACTTTTCCGACTTGTTACGAAGTATAGAAGCATACTCTAAATATGTGATCCAGAAGCCCTTCTGCTCGTCGAAGTTAAGGGCGGAATAACTGTTCTTTTTATATGGCTTATACGACGTTTGCGACGCGGAAATGGTTTGTGTTTCCACTTTTTCTTCCGTTTCCGACTTTATTTCCGTTATTTCCTCTGGACTTTCGTATTGCAGTGTAACCTTAGTAGTTTGGCTTGCCTGCGTGGTTTGCGCTGTCATTTCCACTTTTATTTCCGAAATTTCCGTCGATTTTTCTGTTATTTCCGCATTTGCGTTTTTCATTTCCGGAATTGCGGTTGTTTCGACAGTTTCCGATGCGGTTTCGGTAATTATTTCCGTCTCGTTTTCTGTCGGAATTTCCGTTTCTGTTTTTATTTCTACCGTTTCCGACATTTCTGATTGGAAAAATTCCTCCCCCGTGGCAGGAATTACCACCGGAGCAAGGGACAGCTCGGAGGGATCCTCGGAGACCTGACGGCAGCCCGCCGTGCAAAGTGCAAGGACAACAACAAACGAAATGATCAAAAGACTGAAACGATACCGCATTTTAACCTCTTTTCCTGTTCGGACAAATTATTGATATACAGTAATTATATAACACTTTTTCAATAAAGTCAATTACAGAGCGGTAAAAATCCATCATTAAAGGCTGAAAAATTTTGGCATTAATTCCTGAAAAGTGTAAGAGACGGCTTCTCCGCCGCTGTTTCTGAGAATTATCCTTATATTGGGAGAAAATTCCCCAAGAACCTGACGGCAGATACCGCATGGGTATGTCTCGCCGCCTCCCGAGGAAACTATTGCTATGGCGGTAAAATCGCGGCAGCCCTCCGAGACCGCCTTGAACACGGCGGTGCGCTCAGCGCAGTTGGTCGCCCCATAGCTGGAATTTTCAATATTGCACCCTGTAAAGACTCTGCCGTCGGCGCAAAGCAGCGCGGCTCCAACGCGGAAACCCGAATAGGGCGCGTAGGCGTTTTCCATAGCCTTGTCCGCGGCGGCAAGAAGCTCCTTGTCGGTCATAAAAATGCTCCTCTCAAAACATACTATATAAAAAGTGTACCACATTCTCCCTGTGATTTCAAGCGGGTCAAGGCATTTTTGATGTATTTCACTCCCTGTAAAGAAAAATTTGTGTAAATCCACTGCCGCGCGCTTGACTTTATCGGCAATATACGATATAATTATTGTGTATAATTCTGTATTTTTTTGAGGTGCAATTATAATGAATAGGAAAAAAAGTAAACTTACGGCGCTGTTCCTGTCTGCGCTGATGTGCGCAGCTCTTATGTCGGGCTGCGGAAAAGACAGCGGCGACGGTGCAAACGGCGGCTCACCGACTGCGGAAGCAGGCTCGGACAGCACGTCGGACAGCGCGGCAAACGCTGCTGCGGACACGTCCTCGGCGGTCGATATGACGGGCGGCTTTGTCAATTCCGACTGGACGTACGGTCAGGTCGCTGTCGGCGGCGGCGGATTTATCACAGGCGTTTTTTCTACCCCCGAAGAGGGCGTCTGGTACACCAGAACGGACGTTGGCGGAGCTTATTACCGCACCCCCGAAACCGACGGGAAATGGGCGTCCATGAACTATTGGGTGTCCTCGGACGACAAAGGTCTGCTGGGTATTGACGGTCTTGCGTACGACCCTCAGGCTCCCAACAAGGTCTATCTGCTTATGGGTACGGACTATTTCAGCAACGGCAAAACGGCAATCGGCATTTCCGAGGACTACGGAAAATCCATGAAGGTCGTTGACGTTACCGACAAGATAAAGGTACACGGAAACGGCATGGGACGCGGAAACGGTGAGCGTATCGCCGTTGACCCGAATAACGGAAATATTATTTTCGCGGGCGGACGTACGGGCGGCATGATAAAAAGCACCGACGGCGGCTACAACTGGGAAACAGTCTCAAGCTTTCCCGTTACATCAACCTCAAACGGAAACGGTATAAACTCTATCCTGTTTGACCCCTCCTCCGCAAAGGACGGCGTTACTCAGAAGATCTACGCTTCGGTCTCCGCAAAGGGCGACGATGCGGGCAATCTGTTCGTTTCCGAGGACGGCGGCGCAAGCTGGTCAAAGCTTGCAAACAGCATTACCGACCACATGGTACAGCGCATGAAGCTTGACAGTCAGGGAAATCTCTACGTCTGCTACATCAACAACGAGGGTCCCTGGAACTGCGCGCTGGGCATGATCTACAGATACGGCACGGACGGTTCTGCCGAGGTCATTTCTCCCACAGTGGATTCTTTCGGCGACATTCTTATAGACCCCAATGACGACAACAGGCTTATCGCCGTTACTTCGGGACAGTGGAAAGCTCAGTCCAACGGTGCGTTCGGAGACGTGTTCTATACCTCCACCGACGGCGGCAAGAACTGGCACAACGTCCTTGAAAGCATGGAAATGGATACCAACGGAATGCCTTGGGTGGAGGACTATGCGATACACTGGTGCAGCAGCCTTGCTCTTGACCCGTTCAATACAAGCAGGATCATGGTAAACTCCGGCAACGGAATTTTCTCCTGCGACAATATCTGGGACGAAACTCCCAAGTTCTACTTTGATTCTCTCGGCATTGAGGAAACAGTTCCCGAGGACATCGTAACAATGGAGGGTTTCCCCCTCATCACTGCGGTGGGAGACTATGACGGATATATTCACGAGGATATCTATACTCCCGCAGAACGTCATAAGGGCGCGATAGGCTCTGCCACAAGCATAACCATCGCGGCTCAGAACAGAGATCTGTGGGCAAAGGTAGGCGGCAGCGACAGCGAAATGCTGCTGACCTATACTACCGACGGCGGAAAAACATGGAAAAAGATCACCAATTCTCCCGAATCGGGAAAGACCTTCTACAGAGGAAAGCTTGCTCTGAATGCTGACGGAAGCGTGCTTGTGTGGAGTCCCTCAAACGCTATGAAAGTCTACTGGACTGACAACTGGGGCGAGACATGGAACGCAGTCGAGGGTATCGCAGGACAGGACAATTACATCATAGGCGATCCCAACAACGCCGACTATATGTACTGCGGCAGCGCAAGCTCCATTGCGGTAAGCTCCGACGGCGGAAGAACCTTTACCAGAAACAGCCAGATATCCCCCAGCTTCCGCAGGCTCTGCGTCGATCCCCACAACGAGGGCACGTTCTATATCGCAAACGGCGCGGGACTGTTGGTTTCAAAGGACTACGGCAAGACTGCGGAAATGGTGCCGAATATCAAGTACTGTGAAGCAGTGGGTCTGGGCAAAGCCAAAAACGACGGGGACCCCCTTGTTATCTACGTCTGGGGTACTCCCATGGACGCCGATAAGCCCGGTCTCTATATGTCCGAGGATCAGGGCGGAACTTGGGTCAGGGTCAATGACGACGCCCATCAGTTCGGCGGCACGGGCAACGGCGTTTTCGTAAGCGGCGATATGAACGTTTACGGCAGATGCTATATGAGTACTGTCGGTCTGGGTATTATTTACTGCGATAAGGTCGAAAAATAATAAAACCCGTTGACATATTTTCTTGAATATGGTATAATATTTTTAATATTAAGTAATATTAAGTATTGATTGGAAGGAATTGAACTATGGTACACGTTATTGAAGACAAGTGCATAGGCTGTAACGCCTGCATAAGAACATGTCCTATACCGAACGCAAATCGGTACGACGGAAAAGTGGTTCATATCAACACTGATGAGTGCATTCAGTGCGGCGAGTGCGTTAAGAACTGCCAGCACGGCGCAAGATATTATGACGACGATCTTGAGACAGTGCTTGATCTTATGAAAACTCATAATGTTTCCTTTATCGTTGCTCCTGCGATCAAATCCGCTATGGACGGCAAGTGGAGACACGTTCTGAAGTGGCTCAAGGATAACGGCGCTCATGAGATCTACGACGGCTCTTTCGGTGCGGATATCTGTACGTATATGCATATCCAGTACCTTAACCGCCACCCCGACGCGAAAGTAATCTCCCAGCCATGCGCGGCTATCGTAAACTATGCCGAAAAGCATAAGCCCGAAATGCTGGAGCATCTGTCGCCCGTTCAGTCTCCTCTGATGTGTTCGGCTATCTACATAAAAAGATATCTTCACAGCGATGATGTTCTCGTTGGTCTTACCCCTTGTCTTGCCAAGGGCGATGAATTCAAAAATACAAACGTTATCAGCTTTAACGTTACGTTCAAGCGCCTGTCGGAATATATGAAAAAGAAAGGCGTTATCCTTCCGATAGGACGAAGCGAATTTGAATGGTCGGCTACGCGCGGCTTCGACGGTGCTTTCTACCCTATCCCCGGAGGACTTAAAGAATGTCTGCACGCCTACGATCCCGATCTTCCCGTTACCACTTCGGAGGGCGTAAATAAGGTATACGAGGACTTTGATTTCTACCTCGACGCCAACAAGTCCTCCCGTCCTGCGGTTTACGACGTTCTTTCCTGCGAATTCGGCTGTAACTCAGGAGCGGGCGCAAAGGAAGACTTTAACGAGTTTACCGCTTACGATATCATGAAAAACGCCAGACAGTGGTCAACCGGAAGAAGCAAAAAGGACAGATTCCACAAGAAGATATTTAAAACTCTTATTCTTGAGGACTTCCTCAGAGAGTATGTTAACAGGTGCCAGACCACTCTGCCTACAGAAGAAGAGCTGGAGCAGGTATACAAGAGCATGGGCAAGGTCACAGAGCAGGATAAGCATATCGACTGTCACGCCTGCGGCTTTAAGAACTGCCGCAGCATGGCTATGACTATCTTTGCCGGAAACAACAGCCCGACGAACTGTATTCACTTTGAGAGAACTCAGCTCAGAGCAATGCACGCTGATATCGAAAGAGAGCATACCGAGCTTCAGAGTGCTGTTGCGCAGATCAATGAAATGCTTGTCCATCTCGGCGAAAAGGTTCTGCCGATATCGACGCACGCCTCCAACAACTCTGCTCAGAACGAGAACATCATGAACGATATGACCAAGCTGAACACCGAGATGACGGATATCCATTCCATGGCGGACGGAATCGTCGGTTCTATTTCGAGTATCGGCGTGAGCATAGACGAGTACAACAAGATACTGGCGCAGATCAAGTCTATTTCCGACCAGACCAATATCCTTGCTATCAACGCTTCAATCGAAGCCGCAAGAGCAGGTCAGAACGGCAGAGGCTTTGCGGTAGTTGCAAGCGAGGTACGTAATCTTGCGATAAAATCAGCCGAGACCCTTAAAGAGGCTGAGGAGCATACTGTGGAGATCATTTCCAACATTGACGGTATCAAGGACGCTTCCAATGCCATTATGAACGAGGTTGCCTCTACGCAGGAAAATGTTGCCAACACCGAAACTGCCGTTGACGCGCTGAACGCAAGTTCGCAGCTTATCAGTACAAGCGTAAGCGAGGTTACGGGAATTATCCAGAACCTGAGCGAGGTCGCTGCTGCGCTTTTGGAAAGCAACAACCGCCTTGAAGATGAAATCAACGATTTGGAATATTAATTAATTTGACGCAAAAACCTCCATGCAAAGGCTGAGCCTTTACCCTTGCCGCCATACTTTGACGGTAAGGGTAATTCTCTGCCGAGACGAAAGATACTTCTGTATCACTGCTCGTCTAAAGTGCATGGAGGTTTTTCTGTGTCTTAACTGCGGTGTGCCCTACTGAAACTCGTGCATGACCTTTTCCGCAGCTCTGTGAAGCTCGTCCTCGGTGCGGATATCGCCCGATCTTTTCATGACTGCTCCCTGAACGTAATCAGGCAGAGACGCGAAATATATTTTCGCTGTCTCGCTGCCTCTCAGGAGGCTGTCGAGGTTTTCATATCTGCTCATTGCTATTACTTCCTTTCATGAAAATATTTTCTGCCGTTTTTCGTGAAATATACTCTCAGACACCGCATCTTTGCGTCCAATGTTTTGTTGATTCACGCTTATGTGCAATATTCACACCGATATGCTTCAGGCTGACCGATAAATATGTGTAAAGGGGCGATTATTTGCAGGAATTGCAAAAAAAGCTTGCAAATAATGAAAAAAAGTAGTATTATATAATGTGGGCTGTAAAAGGAAGTGTGCGCCGTCAAAATACAGTTGTATTTTCTGCGCGGTGTTTCAAAACGGAAATTGACAGCTAAATTATACTATTTGTAATATTTTGTTTAAAATTTTCTTTATTGAAAGGAAAGATCAATATGCTGCTTACAGAAATGAGCAAGGAAGAGCTTTCCGCGTTCAGAAGCGAATGCGAAAAGGAATACGAGGGCTACAAGGCAAAGGGAATGAAGCTGGATATGTCCCGCGGCAAGCCCAGTACCGAACAGCTCGATTTGGCTATGCCTATGTTTGACGTTTTCACCAACGCGGCAAGTATGCTTACCGCCGACGGTATAGACTGCCGAAACTACGGTTGCCTGACGGGTATACACGACGCAAAGGTGCTTTTCGGCGACCTGCTTGGCGTTAAGGAGGAGGAGCTTATTATAGGCGGAAACTCCAGCCTTGCCATGATGTACGACGCTGTTTCCCGCGCTATGACCCACGGCGTTTACGGAAGCGAAAAGCCTTGGGGCAAATGCGATAAGGTAAAGTTCCTCTGTCCCGTTCCCGGCTACGACAGACACTTCGCTATCTGCGAAAGCTTCGGCATTGAGATGATAAATATTCCCATGCGCTCCGACGGTCCTGACATGGACATGATCGAAAAGCTTGTCTCCGAGGACGAAGCGGTCAAGGGTATCTGGTGCGTGCCTCTTTATTCCAACCCCGACGGCATTGCTTACTCCGACGAGGTGGTAAAGCGTTTTGCAAACCTTTCTCCCAAGGCGGCTGACTTCCGCATTTTCTGGGACAACGCTTACTGCGTACACCACCTGACCGATACTCCCGATAAGATACTTAATATCCTCGACGAGTGCAAGAAAACCGGCAAGGAGGACATGGTTCTGATATTCGCCTCCACCTCGAAGATATCCTTTTCGGGTGCGGGCGTTGCGATCATGGCAGGCTCGGTAAACAACGTTAAGCAGATAACAAAGCTTATGGGTATTCAGTGCATAAGCTACGATAAGATCAACCAGCTCCGTCATGTAAAGTACTTCAAAAACGTGGACGGCATTATGGAGCATATGGCTAAGCACCGCGGCATTATCGCTCCCAAGTTCGAGCTTGTGCTCAATATGCTTGACTCTGAGATCAAGGAGCTTGGCGTGCTGGAATGGAACAAGCCCAACGGCGGATATTTCATTTCCGTAAACACTCTGGAGGGCTGCGCAAAGAGAGTTGTTCAGCTCTGTGCGGAGGCGGGAGTTGTACTTACCTCGGCAGGAGCGACTTTCCCCTACGGAAAAGACCCTCTCGACAGGAACATCAGAATCGCACCCACCTATCCTCCTCTCAGCGAGCTTGAAGCCGCAATGAAGATTTTCTGCGTAAGCGTTAAGCTTGCTTCGGCGGAGAAGCTTTCCGCACAGAAGTAAACGTCCCGCGGGAAATTCCGCGATTGAAAAACGTACAGCAAAACAAAAAGGCTGAGCCTTTATGCTTGCCGCCATCTGTAGTGATGGCGGCATAATTTTATTCCCGAGACGAAAATTTAGTTTTGGCAAAAAGCTTGCACAAAGGGGAACGTCCATTAAAAGACGTTCCCCAATTTTTATGTATTCAGGTTGTGTATTAGATTATTCCGCAAGGATCTTCTTGATCTCCTCGGAAAGCTTTGCGGCAGCCTTGTCATGGGTGGTTATGGACGGGTGCCAGTCCGCGGAATAGCCGTCGTCGGGGGACTGCACGTCAAACTTCATGGTGTATACGTTCTTGTCGCCCGTTTCTGCGGTGTAGTCGTCGGCAGCTTTCTGAACGTACTCGAAAAGTCTGTCGCCCATTACGCCGAGGGTACAGAGAATTTTCGCGTCGGGATTTTTCTCGCGGATAGTTTTGATAAAGTTAACGTACTCGGCGGCGTACTCCTCCTGACGCTCCGATTCGGTCTTTGTGTAGCTGTCGTCGTTCGTACCGAGATTTACCACAACAACGTCGGGCTGACGTCCGCTGAAATCCCAGTCAATGTTCGCGGGAACGAAGCTTCCGTTGGGAGACCAGGAGAAGCCCAGCTTTGTGTAGTACTGAGGCACGGTCTGGTTGGAGACCTTTTTGTCATTGTTTGTGTAGCCCGAAATAATTCCGTATCCGCTGAACGATACCATGCTGTAATCCGCGTCCAGAGCCTGAGCGGTCTTGTAGGCGTAAGCCTTGGTAACGTCCTCGGTCTTGGTGGAGAAGTGGTTCTCCTTGACGGGGTCGTCCGCGCCGTAGCCGCAGGTTATGGAGTCTCCCACAAACTCGATGAAAATGTCCTTGTCGGGAGTGGGCTTGATAACGCTTCCCGTTACCTTTATGTCGCCTATCGAAATTGTGGACATAGGCGATTCGGACAGCTTAACAATGGAAACCGTAACGTCCTGCGGAGTATCGCTCTCGAAAACGTCGTAGCTTTCCCGAAGATTGTCAACCATGTCGTCGATAACCCGTTCACCGTTTACATAAATTCCCACGCGCGCCTGATTGTCCGCCGCGGAAGCGTTCATGGCATTGGAGTCGCCGTTTACGTTTACGGTGCATTTTGTTCCGGTAAAGGAAAATTCCGCTCCCGAACCGGACAGCGCGCAGTAGAGCTTGTCCTCGTTAAAGTATGTACGTCCGAGAAGCTTAACGTTCTCGGCAGTGGCTTTGTAAGTTGTTTCCGTGTTCATATCGTGTACCTCCGCAGCAGCAGTAGTTTCGGCGGCGTCAGCCTGAGCATTGTCGCCGCAGGAAGAAAGGGTCAGCAGACATAAAGCCGCTGCGCCCAGAATGGGGATAATTCGCGATTTTTTCATTGCAGTACTCCTTTCACTGTATACCAAAAGTATATTTTACGGGGAATTTTACCCGCAGTTTCCGTGATGACAGTCATGACCAACCTCATGTCCGTGACTTCCGCAGGAGTGACCCTCGCCGTGGGAGTGGTGCGAGCACGCAACGTCGGGATTGTAGGACAGCTTTCCCGCCGCAAAAGCTTCGGCAGCTTCGTCCGCGTCGCCTGTCACGCCTCCGTAGACGGCTATTCCCGCCTCGGCAAGAGCATTCTTTGCTCCGTCTCCGATACCTCCGCAGATGAGTGCGTTAACGCCCTGCTCCTTTAGGAGTCCCGCAAGCGCGCCGTGACCCGATCCGTTTGAGGAAATAAGCTCGCTTCCGATTATTTTTCCGTCGGAAATTTCGTAGATCTTGAAAAATTCTGTGTGACCGAAATGCTGAAAAACCTTGCCGAATTCATATGTTACAGCAGTTTTCAAAGTAACATCTCCTTTTGGAAGTAAGAATTGTATTATTTGACTTACCTTTAAATTATACTACAAGTTTCCCGCAAAGTCAATGAATTATAGATTTTATTTGCATATATGGGGTAAATTTATTGCCTTTTTCAACAAACTAAAACGGACGCCCTTAGACGTCCGTTTCATATTCCTGTTAAAATGTGCAGCGATTACTTAATGGTAGTAATATCCGAACCGAACCACTTGGTTGAAATTTCCTCAACCTTGCCGTCGGCTTTCATTTCGGAGAGTATCTTCTGTACCTCGTCGCGGAGAGCCTGATCACCCTTGCGGAAGCCGATAGCATACTCCTCGGGAGAAAGTCCGTCGGGGAGGATAGTATAGGCTTTGCCTGTGGTAGTGATCTCGTAGTTGGCAACAACGCTGTCAAGGAAAACTGCGTCAACAAGATCGAGATCAAGCTGCTGGAGGCATTCAACGTTGGTCGCAAGTTCGGTAGCGGTGATGTTCAGTCCCGACTCGTTAAGGATCTCCTGTGCAGTAGAGCCGCTCTGAACCGCAACAGCCTTGCCGTCAAGGTCTGCCTGTGTAGCGATCTCGCTGTCTGTCTTAACAACGAAGATCATATCGTTCTTCATGTAAGGTTCGGAAAGATTCATGATCTCCTGTCTTTCATCATTGATCGAAAGACCGTTCCAGATGCAGTCGATTTTGCCCGCGTTAAGGTCCTGCTCCTTGGTATCCCAGTCAACAGGCTGCTTTACAAGCTCAACGCCAAGACGGCTGCACACTTCCTCGGCAAGGTCGATATCGAAGCCGACAATGTTGTCCTGCTCGTCGGTAAAGCCCATAGGCTTGAATGTAGCGTCCAGACCGAGAACGAACTTGCCCGAATCGAGAACCTTCTGGAGGGAGTTGTCCTCACCCGATGCGGAATTGCCCTCAGCCGCACCGTCGGCGGCGTTTCCTGCGGTATCACTGTTTCCGCCGTCGGAGGAACAGCCGGCAAGCAGCATTGCGGGAGCAAGTGCAAGAGCCGCAAGCGCTTTAATAAAATTCTTTTTCATAGATAAAGCTTCCTTTCAGAATATTTAGTTTGCTTTAGTATAATAGCACAACCTTGCAGCAAAGTAAATACCCGAAAGAAATGTTTGGCGTTTTAGTGATTGTACCACAAATTCCGTCAAAATTTTTGTGCAAAAACACCACATTCAAAATAAATATTTTCTTATTTTTTCTTCTTTTTGGAAACTATTCCTGCAATCGCAGCTCCGACGATAAGTACGGCTGCCACAGCGATTATGATAATGTAGGTGCTTGCGGAAACGTTTCCGGTTACGGGATTAACCGAAGCAAGAAAAGTAAACGGCATGGAAATTTTCTCCTTTCCCATTGATTTTGTTTTGATTATTATATCATATTGGCGCAGAAATTTCAACAGGTTTTGCGGAAATCGGTTGGGGCGGTAAATTTTAATTTAGCGGGGTATGGTTTTGTAGGGCGGGAGCAAGTCTCACTTTACAAAAATAAAATAAATCGGGCAACCGACAAAGCTACCTGCCCCCTTGAGGGGGCAAAACATAATTAATAGTCTGAACATTCTACGCAGGGGGTGACTCAGCCAGCGGGGGCTCCCCGCCTAAATCGAAATTTACAGCCCAAAGTGATTCCCGTATGTTTCCTCGCAAACCGCTTGACAAAATTGTAACAAATGGGTATACTGTAATTAATACCCGACTTGACGGCGTATGCCCAAGCCGTTCGTCGGACAAAAAATTGAAAAGGAGTTTTGGTCATGCTTAAAGGTAAGGTTGCTGTCATCACAGGCGGTACGCGGGGAATCGGTTACGCGGCTGCGGAAATGTTCCTCAAAAACGGTGCAAAGGTTGCGGTTTTCGGTTCGAGAAAAGAAACCGTTGACGCTGCTCTGGAAAAGCTTAAAGCTTCCGACGCGTCTTATGAAGTAATCGGTATGTATCCCGATCTGTCCGACTTCGGCGCGGTAGAAAAGGCTTTCGCTCAGGTGAAGGACGCTTTCGGAAAAATCGACATTCTCGTTAACAATGCGGGAATTTCCGCACGCGAGCCTATCGAGGCATACGATCCCGAAGCCTTCAAAAAGATAATGGATCTGAACGTTACCGCCGTATTCAACGGCTGCAAGGCTGTAGTTCCCTATATGAAAGAAGCGGGCGGAGGTTCGATAATCAACACCAGCTCTATGGTCAGCATTAACGGTCAGCCCAGCGGAGTCGGATATCCTGCTTCAAAATTTGCTGTAAACGGTCTTACAAAGAGCCTTGCCCGCGAGCTTGGAAAGTATAATATCAGAGTAAATGCGGTAGCTCCCGGCGTTACCCGTACCGATATGGTTGCGGCTCTCCCCGAAGATATGGTAGCACGGGTTGCCGCTCCCATACCTCTTGGCAGGATCGGCGAACCCGAAGAGGTTGCAAGCTGCTTCCTGTTCCTTGCGAGCAATATGGCAAGCTATGTTTCGGGTACTATTCTTTCCGTTGACGGCGCAAATATTGTCTAAGACGTATCGGTATTCCAATAATTTATTTTAACGCATAAAAACCGTGGCGATTTTGTCGTCACGGTTTTTTTATATTGTAAAATAATAATCATCGGGACGTCAGTCCGCCGTTTTTCTGCATGGAACTTCCCGATAAATCAAGCTTTTCCGTCCGAAATCTATTTTCCCGCAAAACCTCATATACGACTTTTTGTAAAAAATTAAAATCTTTTTGTAAAATATACTTGACAAAAAGTAAAATGTGTGATATTATGGATACAACAGGAGGCGATAAGGTGGCAAAGAATTTAAAATTAAAATCCGCAAGGGCGGCAATGGATATGTCCCAGCAGGCTCTCGCCGAAAAGGTCGGGGTGTCCCGACAGACCATAAATGCTATTGAAAAAGGAGACTACAACCC
>JAIEDQ010000126.1 GCA_029067895.1 Oscillospiraceae bacterium
ATTTTATTGTTTTCAATTAGTATTCCTGCGACTCTCAAATCACAGATATTATTATCAATTTCAAATAGCCAGTCTTTATTCAAAACATTCTCTCCCTCAGCTTAAAATTTGCAAAGATAAATATCAAAATTTATTTTATAATTCTCAAAATAAAATCACAGCAATTATCGCCTCTGCCAAGCGTTTTCTTACGATCCCACGAAAGCTTGGAGTGCATATTTCCATATGCCACATCATCTCCGTTGCAGAAAACCGTAGTTAGTTCAGGACAGCCATAATCAGAACAAATTGAAAAGTACGGACATTTCACAATATCAACATGACACACATCACTTCTGATACTATGATCGATCATCTCAAAGCCTGATCGAGTACCAAAAAATTTATGTATAATGCCTGCCATAATACGAGGAACAAATTTGTAAACGAAAGGAATTCCACAAAGCTTTTGAAGTTTTTTAGCGATCAGAGCACATTCTTCTGCAAAATATTCCTCGATCATTGAGTATGCTTGTTCCGATTTTCCGGTATATTCCGATACAGCTTTATAAAATGCAATACAAGGCAATATTTTGTTTACTGTGTGCATTGTAATTTCTTTCGGCTTGCCTTCCTCCTCTTTACAATACTCAATAAACAGAGCTCTCGCCTTTTTCTCAATTTGACCTTGCTGATCCGGAAATATATCTTTACTTCTTTCAAGCAAAGCCTCAAGGATATTCTTATTCTGTTTCATTTTTTACTCCTATGATACGATTGTTTGGCAGAATACAACTGCGGGGGCTTTCCCGCTTACAAAAGCGACTTAACGCTCTCGCTTATCTTCCTCGCAACATACGGATTATTCATAGTGTACAGATGTATGCCGTCCACGCCGCTTGAAATAAGGTCAACGATTTGGTCAACGGCATAGGCAATTCCCGCGTCGCGGAGAGCCTCGGGATTATTTTCATATTTCTGCATCATTTTAGAAAATTTTGCAGGCAGACTTGCCCCGCACATGGAAACCATACGCTCTATCTGCTTTTTGTTTGTAACAGGCATGATACCCGCCTCCACGGGAACGGTCACTCCCGCAATGGCAAGCATTTCACGGTACTTGTGGAAAACGGCATTATCAAAGAAAAGCTGGGACATAAGGTGCTCCGCCCCCGCTTCTATCTTTATTTTCAGATTGTTGATGTCCTCGGAGAAGCTTTTCGCCTCAAGATGACATTCAGGATAGCAAGCCCCCGAAACGTGGAAATCGCCGTTTTCTTTGATAAAGCGGGTCAGGTCGCTTGCGTACTCAAAATCGTGGAGACGGGGTATCTCTGGATTCACGTCCCCGCGCAGAGCAAGAATATTTTCAATCCCCCGCTCCTTGAACTGACCGAGGATAGTACTCACGCTTTCCCTTGTGCTGTAAACGCAGGTAAGGTGCGCCGCCGAGGGGATTTCCAGCTCGTTCTGAATGTAGGCGGCAATGTCGCAGGTCTTGGTGTCAGAAGCGTTTCCCCCCGCGCCGTAGGTCACGCTGATAAAATCGGGGGAAAGGTCTTTCATTTCCGCAAGAGTGCTGTAAATAGTCTCTATAGAACTTGTCTTTTTCGGAGGAAAAACCTCAAAGGACAGGACAGTCCTGCCGTTGTTAAAAAGTGATGAAAGTTTCATTTGTTTTCTCCTTTGCTTTTTATATTTTCCAAATCTTGGTGCAAGGCTTCGATTTCCCTTTGCAGTTTTAAAATTTCTGACATAACATTTTGTTCGGTTTTTATGCGTATCTCCTCGGCAAGCTTTTTTTCTGCCAAATAAAGGTACTTGTCCATAACGGCAAGTATCTCCGCGTTGGTCATGTCGGAGGTTACTTCGGCGTTGTCCGTTTTCATAAGAGCCGCCGCACGGTATTTCAGCGACTCTATTTCGTCAATTATTTCCGCCGTTTTGGACGGAATTTTTGTATGCACTTTTTTGGCTTTTTTCTTTCCGCCCATAAACATCTCCATCTTTCAAAATCGGCAGCAGGAAATCTATTATTTCCGCCGCTGCGCCGTAGCAGTCCTCGGAAAAAAGCTTCTCAAACCAGTTTTCACAAGGTACTGTCTGCAATTCCCTCCTTTTGCGGTACGCCGTACCCGCAGGCGGCATTGGCTTGTTGTTGACCGCCCACAACGCTTCAAGAACTTTCCACGCATTTATATGGGCAAGGTATCTCTTTTTCAGCACATCAGCCGTTTCAAGCTTTATTTTCACCGTCATAAGCCAATGATACAGACCGTCCATGACCTTTTGCGGAGTGTGGTAATTCTCGTATTTTTGCTTTGCAAGAGCCATTATTTCGGATAACCGCCCGTCACGGTCGAACGCAATTTCAGCGTCAATATAGTGATAAACGTCCATAGGTTCGGCGTTGAGCTTTTCCACGGCGTATTCGTAAGTCAAAAACGAAGTCTCCACAAGAATACCGTCGGTAAAATGTGTTTCAAAGCAATGCCTGTTACACAGCGCAATAATATCAACGTCCGAATTATCGGAAGCACAGCCGCAAGCGACAGAGCCCGTAAGCAGTACCCCGCTTACGGCTCTGTCGTTGGAAAGATTTTCAAGCTCACGTTTGAATATGTCACGCTGTTTTGTGACGTTTTCAAAATTATTCATCATTTCTGCTCGTCCTGAAAGGCGCAAGAGGAATACCGTTCTTGCTGTAAACAGTTACCTCGCCGTAATTTGTCCAATTATAACGCAGATAAACAGGCTCGGCGACCTCAGCGGAACGTACAAAAATCTTGTCCCCGCGAATTTCGGCTTCTGCGGGCTGATATTTTTTGTTCTTGCCGGCAACCTCAAAGCCGACGATCTTTTCGCCCTTTACGTCGAAGCCGTCCCCCGCATGGTCAAAGCTGAGAAGCATACCGCCGTCGGTGTACTCGTGAGACTTATAGATCGCGCCGTAAGCCTCGTCCGCGGAAATTTTTCCGTACACATGATACATTGCCTGCAAAGCAAGACGCTCGCCAACGGGCTCCTTGTCGATAGGGTGAATGTTGTTGAACTCGCCCCTGTCGAGAATTACCGCAATGCCCGTATTTGCCGTAGTCTGGTGTACTCTCATCTGCGCCTCGCGTATCTTGCACCAGTGCTTGAAGTCCTCGTC